>CAZCMX010000009.1:0-53942 GCA_964499985.1 uncultured Mageeibacillus sp. | reverse complement strand
CCTTCTCCGCCACAAAAAAAACCACACTTTCGTGTGGTTTTTTTGTGGCGGAGAAGGCGGGATTCGAACCCGCGCTGGAGTTGCCCCCACTAACAGTTTAGCAAACTGCCCCCTTCGGCCTACTTGGGTACTTCTCCGTATGGCCGATTGACCAGCCTGAATGCGACTGTTCAACCGATATGAAAAACAGCTTGCGTGAAGCTGCTACACTATTCTACGGGCTCATCAGGCAATTGTCAATGGATTGGACAAAAATGGTATGAACTGGTTATTTGAAAAGTTTAATTTCTGAAGGATGTTGAAAGAACTCACTCCGCCAAATAAAAACACCCTTCCGGGTTAATCTTCGGACTGTCGTGAGATCACTCTCTCCGCCAAAGGAAAAAGCCGCATTTCTGCGGCTTTTTCCTTTGGCGGAGAGAGTGGGATTCGAACCCACGGCAGGCTCTCACCTGCGCCGGTTTTCAAGACCGGTGCCTTAAACCAACTCGACCATCTCTCCAATGGTATGATCTGTGATTGAGCGCTGAATTATTCTACCGGATTATGGTCTGTCTTGTCAAATTCAGGGTTTCAGCAGGGACAGGATCCGGTGCAGGTCGTCTGACGAGAAATATTCGATCACAATGCTTCCCTTACCATTGCGGTCCTTGAGCCGGACCTTGGTTCCCAGATTGCTGGTTAGTTCACGCTCCACTTCCCTGACACTCAATTGATAGGCTTCATCAATCGTTTTCACTTGCCGGGTTGGCTGCTGCAGCTTTTTAACTAATTTTTCCGTTTCCCGGACATTCAAAGACTTGCCGATGATCAAATTGGCTGCCTTTTTCTGGATTTCTTCATCTGGCAGGGCGAGCAAGGCTCTGGCATGTCCGGCGGTCAGTTCTTCATTCATCACATGATGTCGGATGGAATCGGGCAGATTCAGCAATCTTAACGTATTGGCAATCGCAGGTCGACTGCGGCCGACGACTTTGGCCAGGGATTCCTGGGTCATCTCATGATCTGTGATCAATTTATCCAGGGCCAGGGCTTCTTCCAGCGGATTCAAATCCTGGCGCTGGATATTTTCAATCAGAGCATGCTGCAGAACTTGCAGATTGGTCAGATCGCGGACTATCGCCGGGATGACGGTCAGGCCGGCCATGCGGGAAGCTCGCCAGCGTCGTTCACCGGCGACAATTTTATATCCTTTTTCTGCTTTGCAGACGATGATGGGTTGAATGACCCCATTTTCGCGGATTGAAGCCGCTAATTCCTGGAGCTTGTCCTGGTCGAACTGTTTGCGAGGCTGATCGGCATTGGGTGAGATATCGTTGATTTTGAGCTCAACAATCGAGCCCTTGATCTCTTCATTGATCATCTCGGTATTGGTCAGCAAGGCACCCAGTCCGCGTCCCAGTCCTTTATTCGGTGTTCCACTCATATCCCATACCCCCCTGCCCGTTTGATGACTTCGCGGGCCAATGCATCATAAGACTCAGCCCCTTTTGATTTCGGATCATATTCAACGATCGATTTACCAAAACTGGGCGCTTCACTCAACCGGACATTGCGAGGAATGATGGTGCGAAAGACCTTGTCCCCGAAATACTTGCGCACTTCAGCCGCAACTTGGTGCGAAAGCTGGGTTCGGGCATCGAACATGGTAACGACAACACCGAAAACAGTCAATTTCTGATTCATCGTCCGTTTGACGATCGAAACAGTTTCCATCAGCTGGGTCACACCTTCCAGCGCATAGTATTCGCCCTGGATTGGCACCAGGACACTGTCTGCAGCGGTCAACGCATTGACGGTCAACAGACCAAGCGAGGGTGGGCAATCCATCAGGATAAAATCAAATTCATTGCGGATGGGTTCAATGGCCCGGCGCAAAAATGTTTCACGTGAAACAGTGCCGACCAGCTCCACTTCGGCCCCTGCCAAATCAATATTTGCCGGACAAATGGAGAGCCTGTTTCGCCCGGTTTCCACGATCGCCTCACGCAATGGAATCTCGTTGATCAAAACATCATAGGTCGAGCGTTCGACCTTGTTCTTTTCCAAACCTAAACCAGATGTGGCATTTCCTTGCGGATCAACATCAATCAGTAAGACTTTTTTTCCTTTACTGGCGATAAAGGCAGCAAGGTTGACCGTGGTAGTCGTTTTTCCAACGCCACCCTTTTGATTGACAACAGCAATGACTTGAGACATTCATCTTTCTCCTTGCTCCAATGCTGAGTATCTTATCATAAATCGCCCGAGTCGGACAGGCTCGCCTGGGAAATGAAAACCGGATGTTTCACGTGAAACATCCGGTCTGATCAGTAAATAAGAATTTTTAAGTGAGATTATGAATCTAAAGCGTATTGATCAGATCAAATGTCCGTATTGGCGTATTTGGCATTGGTCTGGATGAATTCTTTTCTGGGTTCAACCCGGTCACCCATCAGCAAACTGAATGTTTCATCCGATGAGAGGGCGTCCTCGACCTTCACCCGCAAAAGCTTGCGGGTTTCAGGATTCATAGTCGTATCCCAGAGCTGTTCGGCGCTCATTTCGCCCAAACCTTTATAACGCTGGATTTTCGGATCCTTCCAGCCAGTTTTGAGCTTGATCTCTTCGACGTCTTTTTCGTTATAAGCATAATGACTGGTATTGCCCTCGTAAACACGGAAAAGGGGCGGACAGGCGATATACACATAACCCGCTTCTACCAAGGGTCGCATGTGGCGGAAGAAAAAGGTCAAAAGCAGGGTGCGGATATGTGATCCATCGACATCAGCATCAGCCATTAAAATAATCTTATGATAGCGCAACTTGTTGACATCAAAATCCGAGCCAATACCGGCACCCAGTGCCAGAACGATCGGCAACAGTTTTTCATTGTCATAAACCTTGTCGATCCGCGCCTTTTCAACATTGAGCATTTTGCCCCAAAGTGGCAGAATGGCCTGGTATTTGCGTTCACGACCATTCTTGGCAGAACCACCAGCGGAGTCACCTTCGACAATGAACAATTCGCAGAAAGTGGGGTCTTTCTCCTGGCAATCCGCCAATTTGCCTGGCAATGAATTCGATTCAAAAACGCTCTTGCGGCGGGTCAGGTCACGAGCCTTGCGAGCAGCATCCCGGGCCCGGGAAGCTGAAAGACATTTATCGATGATGATTTTGCCTATCGCTGGATTTTCTTCCAGATAAGCAGCCAGTTTATCGTTGATGACACTTTCGACCAGAGTCCGGATCTCCGAATTACCCAGCTTCGATTTGGTCTGCCCTTCGAACTGTGGCTCCGGCAATTTGACACTGATGATGGCATAGAGACCTTCACGGACATCTTCACCCTGCAGATTCTTATCATTTGGCTTGATCATGCCGTATTTTCTGGCGTAATCATTAATGACCTTGGTTAAAGCAGATTTGAAACCGGTCATATGGGTGCCACCTTCAATCGTGGCAATATTATTCGCATAGGAATAAATGTTTTCGGAATAGGAATCGTTATACTGGATCGCCACCTCAACAAAGACATCGCCACTGCGTGTTGCGATATAAATCGGTTGTTTATGAAGGACTTCGCGGTTTTTGTTCAGGTATTCGACAAATGAGATAATCCCGCCTTCATAATGGAGCTTCTTCTCGATAGGGGGTGTCTCACGGTGATCATTCAGGTTGATCGTGATTTCGCGATTGAGAAAGGCCATTTCACGATAGCGGGTCAGCATCGTATGATATTCGAAATTTGTATCCGGAAAGATCAAATGATCTGGCATGAATGTGGTGGTGGTTCCGGTTTCTTCTGTATCACCGATGATTTCAAGTTTACCGACCGTTGCACCGCGTTCAAAACGAATCTTGTAGATCTTGCCATCACGTTTGACGAATACTTCCATCCAAGCCGAAAGTGCATTAACGACTGAAGCACCCACTCCATGCAAGCCACCGGATACACTGTAGGCTCCGCCACCGAATTTTCCGCCGGCATGAAGAACCGTATGGACCACTTCAACTGTCGGGATGCCCGTTTTAGGATGGATACCGACCGGAATGCCGCTGCCATTGTCACTGATGGTCACAGAACCATCCGGATTGATGTCCACGTCGATCGTATCACAGCGTCCTGCCAGAGCCTCGTCGACGGAATTGGCGACAATTTCATAAATCAGATGATGTAAGCCACGAACACTCGTATCCCCGATATACATGCCAGGACGCTTGCGCACGGCCTCCAAACCTTCCAGAACCTGGATATCGGATTCACTATAGGCGGAAGCATTGGTTGTATCAAATGAATCATAATCACCGTCGGTCAATTCGAAGGCCATTTCCTGGTAATCATCATCAATCAAAGCCTGCGGATTTGCCGCCAAATTGATGACATCATCAATGCCGTCGCCTTCGATTTCTCCGGGCTGGTTCTTCTTCTGAAGGTCTTCTGTCTGATTGCTCACGGGTTCACCATCCTGACTGATCTGTTATCCTGTAAAAAAGCGGTGGGATCGGCTTGGGATTCGATCCTCTTGCGCAAGGTGGAAGCGGAAATGGGCGACAAATAGACACGTTCGACTGTGACGACAAAGGATCGCGGCAAGTCCGCAGAAACAGGCTCAAGCCGATCATTATCCTGGGCCCGTTTCAGAAAATCACGTGTCAGTGATCCTTCCTGTGTCGTCTCTTCAAAATCAAAAATGCCGACGATCAGTCGGCTCGAGACAGAATATTCACCGCCGATATGGATATACATGCCAGTATTATAGCAGAAAATGATCAAACATGCTCGACTCTGGTAACCTGACCAGACTGAACTTCGTAAAAAGAAAATTGACGGGCAGCGGTCGGATCGTGGCGGGATGGCTTCTCTGGCTCTGGTTCCTGTCCTGTCTGTAAGCCTGAAAATCGATCGGCGGCTTCGATATCAGAAACCACATGATTGGCATCGGTGCAGGTCACAAAAACCTGAGCCTGAGCGATACTCTCCAAAAGACAGCGTCGCCGGTCAGCATCGAGTTCGGACATGACATCATCCAGCAGCAGGACGGGGCGTTCACCAATATCCTCGGTGATGATCTCCAGTTCAGCCAGCTTCAGAGAAAGAACGGCTGAGCGTTGCTGGCCCTGTGAAGCAAAAGGCTTCATCGGCTCGCCCTGCAGAACAAATTCGAGATCGTCGCGATGCGGTCCTACTTGAGTCAGGCCTTTATTGATATCATCGTAAACATTAGATTTATATTTCCTAAACAGATGATCAGAAATCTCTGGAATACTCATTTCATTAGTTATTCCGCTGATTGTCCTATATTTTACGTTTAACTTCTCTTTTCCGGATGATATATTGGCATGATGTATTTCCGCTTGCTGGTCGAGCCTTCTGACATAATTGATCCGCTGCTGAATGATTCTGGCCGCATAGGGCGTCATGGTCAGATCCCAAGCCTCCAGTTGATCCGTACCACTCCAGGCTGCGGCTCCAGATCGTGCTTCGCGCAGATCCTTGAGAATTTTGTTGCGTTGCTGCAAGAGCCGGCCATAGCGCTGCAAATCCTGGAAATAGGTGGGGCGGACCTGGGAAATCAGCAGGTCCAGGAAACGTCGCCGGGTGGCAGGGCCTTCCTTAATCAGCATCAAATCCTCTGGTGCAAAAATGACCGCATGGAACAATCCCATCATGTCACTGATGCGTTCCAGCAAAACGCCATTCTGATAGATCTGGCGAATGGGCTTCTGTCGCTGCGGATGGCCTGGTACAGGATCAAAATAGCGGATTTCCAATGATTCTGGCTGGCCAGCCAAGGTTGAATATTTAATTTTGACCGCA
Source organism: uncultured Mageeibacillus sp. (assembly GCA_964499985.1). Classification (GTDB taxonomy): domain Bacteria; phylum Bacillota; class Clostridia; order Saccharofermentanales; family UBA5734; genus UBA5734. Next base: position 48,142 of record CAZCMX010000009.1, on the reverse strand, counting down.
TAGTGATCCTCTTCCTGATGAATCAGGTCGGAATCCCGGCTGGTCCGATGCGAACGGGCGCAGGCACAAAGATAAACCGCCTCCAGGATATTCGTCTTGCCCTGGGCATTGGCCCCAAAAAAGACATTGATCTCTGGTTGGACGGTTATCTGTTGGGTGCGATAATTTCTAAAACCAGTCAATTCAATCGCGTTGACATGCATAAAGATCCGATGCTCAGCCTATCCTGGTCGCTTAGCGGCGCAATGGCAGGACCAGATAGGCAAACTCCTGGCTGTCGATCGGTTTCAAGACACAAGGTCCCATGCTGCCATTGAAAACAATGCTGATTTCGTCTTCATCGATCGCTTTCAGGGCATCCAGAAAATACTTGGGATTGAAATCAATATCGATCTTGCTGCCGGTCATGGCGACGGAAATTTCTTCGCGCAAGGAGCCCACATCCGTATTGGCACTGACCACCAGGGTTTCTTCATCCGTCATCGACAAGCGGACCGGGAAACGGCGGTCATCACTGGTAATGACCAGGATGGCGCGCTCAATCGCAGAAAGGATGATCTTGGGATCGACGGTCAGAGTCGTCTCTGCTGTCTGCGGGATAATCCCGCGATAATTCATGTATTCGCCCTGGATCAGGCGAGAAACAAGTTTCACCGGGCCGATATCGAACTTGATGTGGTTCTGGGACGGATAGATATCAACCATGGCTTCACCGGTGGCACTGAGAATCCGGACGACTTCAGCCAGGGCTTTGCCTGGAACGATGAATTTCATGGCCGGCAAGTCACTGCCCAGTTCATTGCGGCGCAGGGCGAGGCGGAAACCATCGATGGCCACCATTTCCAGCGCGGTTCCATCACAGACCAGATAGCAACCATTGAGGACAGGCCGGCTTTCATCGGTGCTGACCGCAAAAATGGTCTGGCGAATCATTTCCTTGAGCACACTCTGGCGGACATGCAGCTGCTGGTCATCCGAAACCTCGGGAATTTTCGGATAGTCTTCAGCGCGCAGACCCTTGATGGTGAAGTGGGTGCTGGCACTTTCGATCTGGACTTGCAGATTTTCATTGGTTTCGACTGAAACCACATCATCCGGCAATTTACGGATGATATCACCGAAGATCCGGGCATTGATGACGATTCCGCCTTTGACGGGGACATCTGCTTCCACCAGGCATTCGATACTGGTTTCCATATCGTAGCCGGTCAGTTTGACACCCTGACTGGCTTCGACCAGGATGCCGTCGAGAATCGGCAAGGGGGAGCGGACACCGACTGATTTTTGCACGATGCTGATTGCTTCCATCAGACGGTCACGTGAGCAGATGAACTTCATGGGGTACCTCCGGCTGTTGAACTCTAATGAGATATATTTTATCACTTTTCTTCTTATGGGGCTGTGAATATGTGTAAAACCCGGTTTGGCTTAGAGGCCGTAGTCTTTCGTCTGTGCGTAACTGTGTGGACGAAAATGATCTCGAAGCAGGCTCTTCTGTGGATAAGTTTGCGGAAAAAGTTGTCCACAGAGGTCTTAACAGAGGTTTTTCCACATATTAATAACAATTTGTGGAAAACTGCCGCTTGGGGCCAGGCAGACGGGAATAAATTTATCCGGTAATCCGCTTTTTCAGATCGTCGATCTGGCGCACCAGGTCTGGTTTGATGGCCAGGTCTTCACTGATCTTGCTGCAGGCATACATCACCGTTGTGTGGTCGCGATTGCCAAATTCTGCGCCGATCTGGGGCAAGGTCATGTTCAGAAGACTGCGGCACAGGAACATGGCGACCTGGCGTGGCATGGCGACCTCCTTGCTGCGGCGATTGGATTTGAGATCGTCAACCGTAACATTATAAGCATTGCTGACGATGTCCATGATCAGGGCGGCATTGAGTTTCCGGGTAGCGGAAGGCTGGATGATGTCTTTCAAAGCTTCGCGAGCGACATCCTGGGTGATCGGACCTGCCAGCATCGAATAGTAGAGCACTGTCTTGAAGGCGCCCTCCAGTTCGCGGATATTGGAGGCGACATTGGAGGCAATGTATTCATAAACATCGTCAGGGACAGAGACATTGTTCTGCTGGGCATGGCGGCGCAGGATGGCCAGGCGAGTTTCATAGTCGGGCGGCTGGATATCGACAATCAGGCCACTGGAAAAACGGGTGCGCAGGCGTTCCTCGAGGGAAGCCAGGCTTTGCGGCGGTTTATCGCAGGTCAGGACGATGTTCTTGCCAGTCTCGTACAGGGCATTGAAGGTATGGAAAAACTCGATCTGCATCTGTTCCTTGCCTTCGATGAACTGGATGTCGTCAATCAGGAGCATGTCGGTATTGCGGTATTTGCTGCGGAAATCGTCGTATTTATTTTCCTTGATGGTATAGATAAACTCATTGACGAATTGTTCGCACTGGACATACAGGATTTTCTTGGCCGGGTAATTTTCACAGATGAAATTGCTGATCGCATGCATCAGATGGGTTTTGCCGAGACCGGAACCCCCATAGAGAAAAAGAGGATTGAAATTACGGCCGCCCTGCTTTTCGGCGACGGCGACACAGGCGGCATGGGCAAACCGGTTGCCGCTGCCGACAACGAAGGTTTCAAAGGTGTATTGCGGATTGAGCCGGCTCAGGGATGCCTGGCCAAATGACTCATCCGAGGTGGTCTGGGAAACGGGCCTTTTCTCGGGCTTGCTGACATGGGCCAGTGGCTCGGACGGTCCCACCTGGAAACGGACCTCATAGTCGGCAGAGCCTGCAGCCTTGATCGCATTGCGGATCAGGCTGGCATATTGGTCGACAAAGGTTTTGTGGAAATCATTGGGGACAGACAAAATGAAAACCCCCTGCTCCACACCAATCGGCTCAAGCGGTTTGATCCACGTGTTCAAGCTGATTTCCGAAACCTCGCCATCGAGCAGGGCAATGGCTTTGTCCCAGAGAACGTGTACATTGGGTTGTTTCATGGCTGGTATACCGTCCATCTCGAAAAAGTATTCCTATCTTAGCACAAAAAGGGGGTGCTTTAAACGGAACGGGTTCTTCAGTGGACCGGTCAGACAGATATGCTATACTGATGCCAAAAAGAGCTTGGAGGAAGCGATGGATTACTTGTTTTTCGGCATCAATGCTCTGGCCGCAGGGATTTCATGCTTGCTTTTATTCCAGCATTGGCGGCCGCACAATCATTTGCCCCTCCAATGGGTCCATTACCTGGCTGTGATTTTGATAACGGCAGGATACTTCAGCCTCGACCAGCTTTTGCTTTCGCAATGGTTCTGGGGTTATTTCCTGGCCAATAGTCTGCCGGTCCTCGTGCTGGCCGGCTCCCTGTTGACCGTGCTCAAACCTCAGTCTGCGGCGCGGTCATGAACCAGGGCCACCGTTTCCTGCCAGGACCTGGTCCGGCAGCCGCTCACCCCATCGTGCTGTTTGACTTGGGCAATATCCTGGTCCACTTGCATAATGTCGACCGTTTCTGGCCGGGCCTGGCACCAGAACCCGGCACGCTGCCCTTTTCGGAACGCTGGGGTCAAAGTCAGGCGGTTCGTGACCTGGAGACCGGGCGCATCACTGACCTGGCTGACTTTTACCAAAGGGCGCGGCAGGAAATGGGCTTCACGATCGACTTCGCTGATTTTCATGCAGAATATATCCAGATTATCGGCGATCCCTTTGCGCTGACCGTGCCGATCCTTGAGACCTTGTACAGCCGTTTCAGTCTGCAGCTCCTGTCCAATACCAGTGTATTCCATTGGCAGCACTGCCAGAAAACCCTCGGTCTGGGCCACTATTTTGACCAGGTCTTTGTTTCCTATGAGCTCGGCTACATGAAGCCTGATCCAGAAGCCTTTCGCAGGACTTTCAGCGAGATTGGCCAGGATCCGCAAACCATCTATTATTTCGACGACCGCCCCGAGAATGTGGAATCGGCGGCCAAATTTGGCGTGAATGCCTTTCTTTCCTGGGGTGGCGAGCGCCTGCTGCAACAACTCCGGGACCTTCAGTTTATTCAATAATCATAGATTAACGGATATGGAAAAAGGATCGCTCTGATCGGGACCGGTCAGAAATCAAGGACAGACAAGGAGCTTTTTTTGCCATGGGAACCATCCGGTATGCAATTATTGGTTGTGGCGTTGTCGCCAGGAAACATCTCAAGGGGGCCCGGTATCACCAGAACAAGCTAGGTTCGCTGGAGATTGTGGCGGCTGTCGATACCCGGCCGGGAGCCGCGGAGAAAATTCTGCGCGCTGCCGGTTTTACGCCGCGGGAAATGGCCAGAATTGCCCTGTATGACGATTACCAGAAAATGCTGGCCGAGCTGCGGCCCGACTTGGTGGTGATCACCACACCCAGTGGCTCTCATGCGGCAATCAGCCTGGCGGCCCTGGCGGCAGGAGCCCATGTCCTGATCGAAAAACCCCTGACGCTTTCCCTGGAGCAGGCGGATCAAATCCTTGAGCTGGCCCGCCTCAATAACCGCAAGGTTGCAGTCGGGCATATCTACCGGTTCTTCCCGCTCGTCCAGGCGGTCAGGGCAGATCTCGTGTCCGGGCACTTCGGCCGGGTTTTGTATGGCGATGTCAAGGTCCGCTGGGGCCATGGCCAGGATTACTATGACCAGGCTGCCTGGCGTGGAACCTGGTCCCAGGATGGGGGCGCCCTGATGAACCAGAGCGTCCATGCCCTGGACCTGATGACCTGGTTGCTCGGTCAGGCGGTGGAATCTGCCTCGGGCCAGATCTTTCGCAAAACACATCATATGGAAGCCGAAGATCTGGGCTTTGCCATTCTGACCATGAAAAACGATGTCCAGTGCCTGGTGGAAGGAACGACCATTACAGATCCGGCGCGGCCGGAGGCGTCCTTCTTCATCCGACTGACGGCAGGTGAAATCCGGGCCGGCATTTTATCCGGCAAGCCGCATCTGGCTGTTTATGATGCAAAGGGGAAAAATCTGGCTGCCAGCTATACACGGCGGATCTTCTGGCAGACATTGCGCATGGCCGGACTGTCCGGGCTCAAGCAGCTGGCCAATCCGCACAGTGGCTTGCTCGGTGATCTGATCGCCGCAATCAAGGACAACCGCGAGCCTCTGGCCAGTGGACAATCCGGCCGCGAGGCCGTTGCCCTGGTCCTGGCGATTTATCAGTCTGCCTTGGAAAAAAGGACGGTGAACCTGCCCCTCAAGGATTTCGACCTCCAGAGGATGCAGCAGTTCTTTTCCTGAACAAGCCATGCTCCATCAGCCAGACGAGATTGTCGCGGATCGAATCGGCAACCGGTCGCGGCTGATAGCCCAGCTCGCGGCTGGCTTTGGCATGGCTGATCCGGCTATTCGACAAAAGGACGGCAATGCTGTAAGGCGTGACGATCGAATGGAAATGAAACCAGTGGGCCAGGCGGGCCAGAATGGCGGCGCCCAGCTGGACGACCCTGACCGGAACGGTGAGGATGCGGGGCTGTCTGGCGCCGATCACCTGGCGTTCGATCCGGATGATCTCATTGATGGTGATCTGGTGGCCGGACAGGATATAGCCCTGGCCGCTCTTGCCGCGCTCGGCGATCGCCAGCAGGCCCTCGACGACATCCCGGACATCGACAAAATTGTAGGCCCCGTGGAAGGACAGAACCAGGCGCAGGGAGCGGATGGCATAGAAATAGCGAAACAGGCGGCCCATTTCGGAGAGCTTGTAATCGTCGGGACCGATCACCCCGCTCGGAAAGGCAACAACCGCATCCAGACCTTGCCGGGCAGCGGCAAGGACCAGGGCGGTGGCTTCCGATTTGGACCGGGCATAGCCTTCCGGCAGACCCGGCACCGGGAATTGCTCGATTTCCGTGATTTCGCGTCCGTCCTTCCAATCCGGCAGGGCATGGACCGAGCTGACATAGACCAGGCGGATGCCGGGATTTTCCTGGCAAGCTTCAACCACATGGCGGGTGCCGCCGATATTGATCTCATAGATCCGGGGTCCGGGATTCAGGGAGGTATCGATCAGGCCTGCCAGATGGAAGACCAGCCGGGCACCCTGGACCGCGGCACTGACATCGGCTGCCTTGCGGATGTCGCCGTAAAACAGCTGCAAGGTAAGACGGTCGAAACCGTCCAGGATTTCCCTGGGCTGGAGAAAAACCCGGATGATTTCATTGGGGTAATGCCTGGAAAGCTGATGGACCAGGACATGGCCGATATGGCCAGTCGCACCGGTTACCAGAATCAAGGTCATCGCCTCCTTTCTGATCAACCCGCTAAAAACCGTGTCCTGAGTTGGACAAAATAATCAATCTACCACTTACATTTTAGCACAAAAGGTCTAGAATAGGCTTGCTAGATGCCTTTGACCGGGGCATGGCCTGACGGTCGGAAAGAAAAGCCATGAGACACGAAACACTTCCACCCAATCCCAATCTGCAGATTGACTATAGCCAGGCCGACCTGCACCAGATTTATCTGGCCGGTGGCTGCTTCTGGGGGACAGAGGCCTATCTCCAGCGCTTGCCGGGGGTAGCTGCGACCAGCGTCGGCTATGCCAATGGCCGGACGAGCCAGCCCAGTTACCAGGAGGTCTGCACCAGCCAGACGGGCCATGCCGAGACCGTCGAGGTCCGGTATGATCCAGCCAGGATCGATTTGGACACCCTGCTCACCTACTTTTTCAAAATCATCGACCCCACCCTGTTGAATCGCCAGGGCAATGATCGGGGCACCCAATACCGCACCGGGATCTATTATGTCGATCCGGCTGATTTGCCTGTGATCTCGGCAGTTGTGGCCAGGCAGCAGCAAGCCTATCGCTTGCCGATTGTGACGGAGATCCGCCCTCTCGACCAGTATTTCCTGGCAGAGGACTATCATCAGGATTACCTGGAGAAAAATCCCGGCGGCTATTGCCATGTCAGCTTTGCCAGCTTGCCGGGTGAAACGCTGATGCCTGTCCTCGCAGCCGCCAGGCCAATGGCCGGTTCGCCACGGCCTGGCCAGGCCCCGGTGATCGATCCGGCCCGTTTCAACCGGCCGGACGAGGGGGTTTTGAAAAAAAGCCTGTCGCCGCTGTCGTATGCGGTTGTCCGGGAAAATGCCACCGAGCATCCTTTTACGGGTGCCTACTGGCGGGAGGAACGGACGGGGCTTTATGTCGATGTGGTGACCGGTGAGCCCTTGTTCAGCTCGCGGGATAAATTTGATGCCGGTTGTGGCTGGCCCAGCTTCACCAGACCAGTGGACCGGGCTGTGGTCATCGAAAAGAGAGACTCCAGCCATGGCATGGAACGGGTCGAGGTGCGCAGCCGGGCCGGTGATTCACATCTGGGCCATGTCTTCCCGGATGGCCCGGTGAGCCGGGGGGGATTGCGCTATTGCATCAATAGCGCTTCCTTGAGATTTATTCCCCTGGCTGACCTGGAAAAGGAAGGCTATGGCGACTGGGTGGCCTATTTCAACAAGCCGGAGGACCAGCGTTGAACAAGCTCTTCCCGCGGCTGCTGTCTTTTTTGCTGGTCTTGATCTGGGGTTCCTCCTATTTGAGCATCGGGGTGGTCGTCGCACAGATTCATCCGGTGACGGCTGCCTTGTACCGGTTTACCCTGGCCGGCCTGCTGATGCTGGTTGTCCGCTTGCTTCTGGCCAGGGAAAAAGTGGCTTGGCCCGACCGTCTGCGCATGATGATCAGTGGCCTGTTTGGCATCACGCTCTATACGATGCTGGAGAATACCGCCGTATTGTGGACCTCCCCAGGCAATGTATCGGTCATCCTGGCGATCATACCTGTCCTGACCTTGCTGCTGCAGCGTCTCCTGTACAAGGAAAAGCTATTGCCGGTCCAGGTGATCGGCACACTGGCCAGCTTTGGCGGCGTTGCCTGGATCATGGTCGCCAAAGGACCGGTCAGCTTGTTCGCCAGGGGGTTCTGGGGTGACCTGATGACACTGGGCGCAGCCCTGAGCTGGATTGCCTATACCATGCTGAACCGCAATTTCACGAAATCCTACCAGAGCCTGACCGTCATGGCTGAGGGCATGATCTGGGGGGCGGTTTTCCTGGCACCCTTTGCCATCTACCGGCCATTGGTGCTGCCTTCGGGGCTGGTTGCGGCCAATCTGCTGTTCCAAGTCATTGTCTGCTCGGCAATTGGCTATTTTCTTTATTTATACTGTCTCAGGCACCTGGGGCCGGTCGAAATGACCAATTATATCAACTTGATGCCGATCGTCGCCCTTTCACTTTCGGCCTGGCTCTTCCATGAGGTGGTCAACTTCAATCAGATTGGCGGCAGCGCCCTGATTTTGGCGGGAGTCACGCTGGTGACGCTCGGCCCGAATCTATTCCGGAGGAAAGATGCATGAAACCCGAACTGCTCTACTATCTCAAAGGCTATAATAAGCGGTCCTTCAGCAAGGATGTCGTGGCGGGCCTCCTGGTTGGCATCATTGCCATCCCCTTGTCGGTGGCCCTGGCGATCGCCTCTGGGGCATCCCCCGAGGCCGGTCTGTATACCGCGATCCTGGCTGGATTCACCGCCGCCCTGCTGGGCGGCAGTGCCACTCAGGTCACCGGACCGACCGGTGCCTTTGTGGTCATCGTCTATGGCATCATTGCCGATTATGGTCTCGACGGCCTGATCACGGCGACGATGCTGGCTGGCATCATTTTGCTGGTGATGGGCCTTTTGAAATTGGGCAGTGTCATCCGGTTTGTCCCTTTTCCCATCACAGTCGGATTTACGGCGGGCATTGCGGTAACGATCTTCACCGGCCAGCTCAATGATTTCTTTGGCTTTGGCATTGAAAAGATGCCAGCCGAATTTGTCGAGAAGGTGCTGGTCTATATCGAACATGCCAGTGAAATCAGCTGGCCGAATTTCCTGATCGGTGCAGTAGCCCTCCTGATCATCCTGCTCTGGCCGAAAATCAACCGCCAGATCCCGGGCTCCCTGGTGGCAATCCTGGTCACGACGCTGATCGTCCAGTTCGGCCATCTGGAAGTGGTCACGATTGGCAGCCGCTATGCCACCTTGTCCGGCGGCTTTCCTCCCCTCAAATTGCCGAACATCACCTTGGATACATTGCGCCAGCTGATCCAGCCGGCGATCACGATTGCCATCCTCGGTGGCGTTGAATCGCTGCTGTCAGCGGTTGTCGCCGATGGCATGGCCAATACCCGGCATGACTCTTCCCAGGAGCTGGTCGGCCAGGGGGCAGCCAATATCGTCTCCTCCCTGTTTGGCGGATTGCCGGCCACAGGTGCCATCGCCAGGACGGCAGCCAATATCCGCAGTGGCGCCGTCAGTCCGGTGTCGGCGATCGTCCATTCGATTACGGTCCTTCTGGTGACGGTCCTCTTCCTCCCCTATGCCAAGCTGATTCCGATGGCCACTCTGGCCGCTATCCTGATCAATGTCAGCAAGAATATGGTCGAAGTCAAGGAGATCAAAAAACTGCTCAAGGCGCCCAAGACTGATCGGTTGCTCCTGATTTCAACCTTCGCCCTGACGGTGGTTTTCGATTTAGTCATTGCAATCGAAGTCGGCATTGTCCTGGCTGCCATTTTCTTCATGAAGCGGATGGCGGACGTCACCACAATCAAAGAGCGTTCCGTGACCGGTATGACCGCGCTGGACAGTGTGGCGGTCTATCGCCTCAACGGCCCCTTCTTCTTTGCCGCTGCGGAAAGCCTGATTCAGAGCATCGATCATGAAATTGTCGACAAAGAGGCCATCATCCTCGAAATGCAACGGGTGCCGGCGATCGATGCCACGGCGGTCAATGTCCTGGAAAAGCTGATGCATAAATGCCGCGAGCATGGCACCCGCCTGTTCTTTGTCCATCTCCAGCAGCAGCCGGCTGCCGTCATCCGCCAGTCTGGATTTGAAGAAGAGCTTGGCCATGAGTACTTTGTCCCAGAGCTGTCCGATGCCCTGGCTGCCTGCAATGACTTGATCAGCTAAACGGCTTTCTGGCCGCCTTGACGGCCGATGATTCCCAATTTGAACCAATTTGACCAAATTTTATGAAGTGCCCGGGCTCGATTTGTCAGTCTGGGCACTCTTTTTGCCAGGTCGCCAAATTCTGCTTGCCATACTTACCCAGTGGTGATAAAATTGAACCACACAATTGCCCAATAAGTACTCAAAAATTACTCATTGGCAATCTGGCCGGGCCCTGCACCGGTTTTGAGGACGGTGCAGAGGCTTGTATTTTGCCCCGATTTCTAGCAAATCAAGCGGTGATTTACGCATTTTGGAGGTAAACATGGGTACTATTCGACTGACAATGACTCAGGCTCTGCTCAAATTCATGGACAACCAGTACGTCAGCTTTGACGGCAAGGAAGAGAAGTTTGTCGAGGGCGTCTTCGGTATTTTTGGCCATGGTTGTGTCGTCGGGATCGGCCAGGCCCTCGAACAGGGTGGCCATGGCCTGACTTTCTACCAGGGCAAGAACGAACAGGGCATGGCCCACTCCGCCATCGGCTATGCCAAGGAGCATAATCGCCGCAAAATCATTCCTGTGACCACATCCGTTGGTCCGGGTGCCCTCAACCTCGTCCCGGCTGCCGGTACGGCCACGGCCAACCGCATTCCACTGCTGCTCCTGCCCGGTGACACCTTTGCCACCCGCCAGCCGGATCCGGTTCTCCAGCAGATTGAATTCCCGAATTCCATGGCCATCACCGCCAATGACGCGTTCAAGGCCGTCTGCAAGTACTGGGACCGCGTCCAGCGTCCGGAGCAGCTGATGTCAGCCTGTATCAATGCCTTCCGTGTGCTCACCGACTGGGCCGACACCGGTGCCGTCTGCATCGCGATGCCGCAGGATGTTGAAGGTGAAGCCTATGACTATCCGGACTACTTCTTCCAGAAGCGCGTCTGGTACATGGATCGCCGCCCGATCACCCAGACATCCCTCGACCGCGCGGTCGCCGCGATCAAGAATGCCAAACGCCCGCTCCTGATCTGTGGTGGCGGCGTCAAATATTCCGAAGCCTGGAAAGAGCTCGAAGCTTTTGCCTCCGATTTCGGTATGCCGATCGGCGAAACCCAGTCCGGCAAGGGCGTCGTGGCCTGGGATCATCCCTGCAATGCGGGCGGCATCGGCCTGACCGGCACCTCTGCCGCGAACAAATTGTCCAAGGAAGCGGACCTGGTCATCGGCGTCGGCACGAAGTTCATGGACTTCACCACCTGCTCGAAATGGCTGTTCCAGGATCCCTCTGTCCAGTACATCAGCATCAATGTCGGCTCGATGGATGCCCATAAGATGGACGCCATCCCGGTGATCGCCGATGCCAAGGTCGCCCTCGAGGCCATTGGTGCCGAGCTGAAAAAGGCCGGCTACCAATCAGCCTATGGCGCAACGGAAATTGCCGATACGGTCGCCGAGTGGACTGCCGAATGTGACCGCCTGTATGCCGTGACCCGTGACGATGGCCGCCTGGCCACCTCCCATGTCCTCGGCATCCTCAATAAGCACCTGCGGCCCCAGGATGTCATCCTGACCGCCGGCGGCTCCCTGCCCTCCGACCTGCAGCGCGTCTGGCGCTCCGGCAACCCGGGCACCTACCATGTCGAATACGGCTTCTCCTGCATGGGCTATGAAGTCTGCGGCGCTGTCGGGGCCAAAATGGCTGTCGGTCCGGACCGCGAGATCTATGTCGTCGTTGGCGACGGCAGCTATGTCCTGATGCATTCCGAGCTGTACACGGCCGTCCAGGAAGGCCTCAAGATCAATGTCCTGGTCATCGACAATAGCGGCTGGGGCTGCATCGAGAACCTGCAGAACAATAATGGCACCCCGACCTTCGGCACGGTCTTCAAGGCGAGAAATCCCGCCACCGGCCAGCTCGATGGGCCGAATGTCGTCGTCGACTTCGCCAAGAACGGCGAAAGCTATGGCGCCAAGGGCTACAGGATCTCTAACGAAGCCGAGCTGCTGGCTGCCCTCGAGGATTCCAAGAAAGAAAACCGTCCCTGCGTTTTCGATGTCAAGGTGGCTCCCGGCACGATGACCGGTGGTTACGGCGGCTGGTGGCGCGTGGGTGTGGCTGAGGTCTCGACCCGCCCGACTGTCCAGAAGGCCTATGCTGACCATGTCGAAGAGCTCAAGAAGGTCCGCCAGTACTGATCTGACTGTTTTATGTCGCAAGCCGGCCTGGTAAAACCAGGCCGGTAATAAAGAAAAGGAGTCCCCCATGCTCGATCCGAAAAAAGTCAAACTCGGTATTGCCCCCATCGGCTGGACCAATGACGACATGCCGGAACTTGGCAGCGAAAACACCTTCCAGCAGACCATCAGTGAAATGGCCCTGGCTGGCTTCACCGGCTGTGAAATCGGCAGCAAATATCCCCAGGACAAAGAAGAGCTCAAATGGCATCTGGACCTTCGTGGCATGACGATCTGCAATGCCTGGTTCTCCTCGATGCTGACCGCCCCCAATGTCCCCTATGAAGAAACCATCAGCAATTTCCGCGCCCATGCCGAAAAGCTCTACTATCTCGGCGCCCGGGTCATCGGCGTTTCCGAGCAGGGCAACTCGATCCAGGGCCGCCTGGACCTGCCGATTTTGCAGAACAAGCCCGTCTACAGTGCCGAGCAATGGGCGACGGTCATCAAAGGCTTCAATGAAATGGGCCAGATCGCCAAAGACATGGGCATGGCCTTCACCTGCCACCACCATATGGGCACCGGTGTCCAGACCGTCGAGGAAATCGACTACCTGATGGACAATACCGACCCGAACCTGGTCTTCCTGCTGTTTGACACCGGCCATCTGACCTTTGCCGGGATCGACTATCTGCCCGTCCTCCAGAAGCATATTGGCCGTATCCGCCACGTCCATCTCAAGGACATGCGCCTGTCGGTCCATGCTGAAGTGAAGGCTAAGAACATGTGCTTCCTCGATGCCGTCCGTGCGGGTGTCTTCACCGTGCCGGGCGATGGCGATGTCGACTTCCGTCCCCTGGTCAAGGTCCTTGAGGAATCCGGCTACGAAGGCTGGGTCGTTGTCGAGGCCGAACAGGATCCGGCCAAGGCCAATCCGTTCGAATACGCTAAAAAGGCCCGCAAATATATTGCAGAAGTCACGGGTTTATAAGATAGTAAGAAGGATGGGCTGTAAACGATTGCAGCCGAAATAAGGAGGAAAAACCCATGGACATCAAACAACGCGCGATGAAACTTCACGCAGATCTCAAAGGCAAGATCGAAGTCATTGCCACCTGCCCCGTCAACACCGTCGACGACCTGTCGCTTGCCTATACCCCCGGTGTTGCCGAACCCTGCCTGGCCATCCAGAAGGATGTCGACCTGTCCTATACCCTGACCCGCCGCTGGAACCTCGTAGCGGTTGTCACCGACGGCACCGCCGTGCTCGGCCTCGGCGACATCGGCCCTGAAGCTGGCATGCCGGTCATGGAAGGCAAGTGCGTCCTGTTCAAGACCTTCGGCGATGTCGATGCTTTCCCACTCTGCATCCGTTCCAAAAATGTCGATGACATCGTCAATACCGTCAAGCTTCTGGCTGGCAGCTTCGGTGGTGTCAACCTCGAAGATATCTCCGCCCCCCGCTGCTTTGAGATCGAGCGCCGCCTGAAGGAAGAGACCGATATCCCGATCTTCCATGACGACCAGCATGGTACCGCCATCGTCACCGTCGCCGCCATGATCAATGCCTGCAAGCTGACCGGCCGTTCCCTGTCCGACCTCGAAGTCATCACCTGCGGCGCTGGTGCAGCCGGTATCGCCATCACCAAGCTTCTGATGAAGATGGGCCTCAAGAACGTCATCCTCGCTGACCGCCAGGGTGCGATCTACGAAGGCCGCGACGGTCTGAACACCGAAAAAGCCGAAATGGCCAAGATCTCCAATCGCCTCATGAAGAAGGGCCCCCTGGCTGAAATCATGAAGGGTGCCGATGTCTTCATCGGTGTTTCCGGTCCGGACCTCGTGACCAAGGAAATGGTTGCCTCCATGGCACCGAACCCGATGATCTTTGCCATGAGCAACCCGACTCCGGAAATCATGCCCCACCTGGCCAAGGAAGCTGGCGCTGCTGTCATCGGCACCGGACGTTCCGACTTCCCGAACCAGATCAACAATGTCCTGGCCTTCCCTGGCCTGTTCCGCGGCACCCTCGACGTCCGTGCCTCTGACATCAATGACGACATGAAGATCGCCGCTGCCGAAGCCATCGCAGGTCTGGTCACCGCTGATGAGCTGACGGCTGAGTACATCATCCCCAAAGCCTTTGACAGACGCGTCGGCCCGGCCGTCGCTGCCGCTGTGGCTGAAGCTGCCCGTAAAACCGGCGTAGCCAGAATATAAAACCAAGCCGGGCGAGGCTCAAGCAGCCTCGTCCGGCCCACAAACGAGGAGGAAACAAAATGAGCAAAATCAAAGTTGGTGTTGCAGGCTATGGTGTCATAGGCCAGCGTCTGGCTGACGGTGTTGCCCGGCAGGGTGACATGGAACTGGTCGGCGTCGCTGACCTGGCTCCCACATTGTCGATCCGCGCCCTGAAGGAAAAGGGCATGCCTTACGACCTTTACCTGGTCGAGGGTGCAGACAAAGCGAAATTTGACGCACTGGACATCCCGGTGGCCGGATCATTCGAAGACCTGGTCAGCAAAGTTGATATTATGCTCGACTCCTCCCCGGGTGGTGTCGGTATCAAGAACAAGGAAATCTATGCCCGCCTGGGTAAGAAGGCCGTCTTCCAGGGTGGCGAGAAGAACAGCGTCGCCGATGTGTTCTTCCATGGCTATGCCAACTTTGAAAAGGGCATCGGTGCCGACTACCTCAAGCTGACCTCCTGCAATACGACCGGCCTGATCCGCTCCGTCGATTGCCTCGACCGTGCCTTTGGGATTGACCGCGTGGCGATCACGATCATCCGCCGTGTCGCTGACCCGGGTGATTACCATCGCGGCCTGACCAATGCCCTGCAGATGGACAAAGCCCCCAGCCACCAGGCTGTCGACCTGATGACCATCATGCCGCATATCGATGCCACCGGCATCCTCGTCCACACCCCAGTCACCCATGGCCATATCATCACGGTGGTTGCCCATGGCAAACAGAAAATCACCAAGGACATGGCACTCGAGGCCTTCAAGAAGCATGACCGCATCCGGGTTGTGAAGATCGATGATGGTTTCCAGGGCAATGCTTCCTTCTTCCGCTATGCCCGCGACCTGGGCAATCCGCGCGGTGACATGTATGAAATCGGCCTTTGGGAAGATTCGATCGTCGAATCCGGTGATAATATCATGTACGCCATCAATATCCCGCAGGAATCAGTCACCATTCCGGAAACCATGGATGCCATCCGTGCGGCTTGTGGCATGCAGTCTGACCGTGAGAGCGGCACGGCAGAAACCAACAAGTATCTGGGACTTGGCAAATGGAAGTAAAAATGAATCCGCTTGAGCGGTTTGATTACCAGGGCAAGACTGTCCTGCTGCGGGTCGATGTCAATTCACCGATTGACCCCCAGACCAGGAAAATTGTCAATGAGAACCGGATCAAGAAGAGCATTCCCACCATCCGTTACCTGCTCGACCAGGGTGCCAGGCTGGCCATCATCGCCCATCAGGGCGACACGCTCGATTACCAGAACCTGATGTCGATGCAAGAACATGCCGCGAAACTGTCGGCCCATCTCGGCCAGACCATCACCTATATCGAGGATGTCTGTGGCCCGGCTGCGGTGGATGCCATCAAAGCCTTGAAACCAGGCCAGGCCATTTTCCTGGGCAATCTGCGCTACCTGACCGAGGAAGTCTCCGGTTTTGAAAAGGAAGTCAAGCTTTCGGCAAAGGAAATGCTTGAAACCTGGCTGGTCCGCACGCTGGCGCCGCTGTTCGACGTCTATGTCAATGACGCCTTTGCTGCGGCTCACCGCAATTGCCCGAGCATGGTCGCCTTCCAGGAGCTTCTGCCGACTGCCGGTGGCCGCTTGCTCTACGATGAGTACGAAGCCCTGTACAAGGTGCTCAATGGCGCTGTCAAACCGGCCGTCTTCGTGCTCGGCGGCGCCAAGATTTCCGACGCCTTCGGCATGATGAAGACCGTGCTCGAAAATGGCACGGCCGACAAGATCCTGGCCAGCGGGGTTACGGGTGTGATCATGCTCCTGGCCCAGGGCTATAAGGTCGGGGCCAAGTATGAGCAGTTCCTCAAAGACAAGGACCTGATGGTTTTTGTCGAACCGGCCCGCGAGATGCTCAGGGACTTCCCCGGCCGCATCGAGGTCCCATCCGACCTGGCCTATGAAGTCGATGGCCAACGGATCAATACCGGACTCGACGCTCTGCCGCTCGATGACAGGATGTTCCTGGACATCGGAGCAGAGACCATGGCCCGCTATGACGCGATCATCCAGACCGCTGGCACGATCTTTGTCAATGGCCCGGCCGGTGTCTATGAGAATCCGCTGTTCGAAGAGGGTACCAAATCGCTCTGGAACTCGATCGCCAATGCCCCCGGCTACTCGGTCATCGGCGGTGGCGACACCGTCAGTGCCGCCAGCAAGTATATTGACCTCAAGCAAATCAACTATGTCTGCACCGCAGGCGGAGCCATGGTCCGCTTCATGTCCGGCAAGAAACTGCCGCTGATCGAAGCCATGGAAGCTGCCTATGAGCGCGATGGCAAGGGTTGAAACAGAGTAACCCATTTGAATCATCCCGGTCCAGAGCCGTCTGGGCCGGGATGATTCTGATCCCGGCTGAAAGTTGGACTGCCAAAAAATGTTTGTTTCCAACAGAAATTTGTTGAGAATGTACATTTTGTGAGTATAATAATGGTGCGTCATGCACGCTTGCCAATTTTCAAGGGATACCAGGAAGGAGATGCGAATGGATCCAAAATTGTTAAACCAGATCAAGCAATTCGCCACCACAGTCCGCATTGAACAAATGAAAGAGTTCAAGGTCCGCGGATTCGGTCATGTGGGTGGAGCGCTTTCTGTCACCGACACATTGGCGGTGCTCTATGAAGCGGTCATGAAATATGACCCGAAAAATCCCAAGTGGGAAGACCGCGATAAACTCGTCTGCTCGAAAGGGCATGCCGGACCGGCTCTTTACGCGACGCTGGCACTGAAGGGATTTTTCCCGATGGACTGGCTCAATACCCTGAACATTCCAGGCACGAAGCTGCCCAGCCATTGCGACCGCAACCAGACCCCGGGCATCGACATGACCACCGGCTCCCTCGGCCAGGGCATGTCCACGGCGCTCGGCCTCTGCCTCGGCGACCGCATCCTCGGTCGTGACAGCTACACCTACCTGATTGTTGGTGACGGTGAGCTCAATGAAGGCCAGATCTGGGAAGGTGCCCAGTTTGCCGGCCACCAGAAGCTGGACCATTTCATTGCCTTCTGTGACTATAACAAAAAGCAGCTTGACGGCTATACCAAGGACATCCTTGACCAGCTCGACATCGCGGCCAAGTTTGCCTCCTTTGGCTGGGACACCCAGAGCATCGACGGCCAGGATGCACAGGCCATCTATGAAGCCATCCAGCAAGCGAAGGCAACCCCCGGCAAACCGCATATGATCGTCCTCAATACGATCAAGGGCGCCGGCGTCAAGGCCGTTGAAGACATGAGCGCAAACCACCACATCGTGGTATCAGCAGAGCTGGCCGACCAGGCGATTGCCGATCTGGAAAAGCTGCTTTCTGAGCAGAAAGGTTGAGGTGGCGAGTATGAATTTCAAAGTTGATTTCAAGAACGAAAAAGAAAAACGGGCCATGAAGGATGTCTTCGGTGGCGTGGTCGCCAAGCTGGGCGAGGATCCGAAGTTTGTCTACCTCGATGCGGACCTGATGAGCTCGATCGGCACCAAGAAATGGGCCGATGCCCATCCCAACCAGGCCTATAATGTCGGCGTTTCCGAAGCCAACCTGGCTGGTATGGCCGCCGGTCTTTCTGCCGCCGGCCTCAAGCCGCTGGCCCACACCTTTGGCCCCTTCGCTTCCCGCCGCTGCTATGACCAGGTCTTCCTCTCCATCGCCTATTCCAAAAACGATGTGGTCATGGTCGGTTCCGATGCCGGTGTCACAGCTGCTTTCAATGGCGGCACCCATATGCCGTTCGAAGACATGGCCCTCTATCGTGCCATCCCCCATGCCACCGTTGTCGATGTCACCGACTCGGCGATGCTCGAGAACGTCCTGCCCAAGCTGCTGGAAATGAAGGGCCTCAAGTACATCCGTCTCGGCCGCAAGGAAGTCATTGGCGTGTATGAAGCCGGCTCTGACTTTGATGTGGGCAAGGCAGCCCTGGTCAAAGATGGCAACGATGTCGCGATCATCGCTTCCGGCATCATGGTTGCCGAGGCCCTCAAGGCGGCAGCCACCCTCGAAGCCGAAGGCATTTCGGCCCTGGTTCTCGACATGTTCACTGTCAAGCCGATCGATGCCGACGCTGTGATCGCCGCCGCCCAGAAGACGGGCGCCATCGTCACCGCGGAAAACCATAACGTGATTGGCGGTCTCGGCAGTGCTGTCGCGGACGTCCTGGTCAAGAATACCCCCGTTCCAATGGAAATGGTTGGGGTCCAGGATGAATTCGGCCAGGTCGGTCCGCAGGACTTCCTGCAGAAATACTATGGCCTGACGGCTGATGTCATCGTCGAAAAGGTCAAGGCTGTGCTTGAACGCAAGGCGGTCCTGCAGATGAAGGACAAGCCGGACAAGAACAAGGACTGGGCTTACTGATTCAAGTTTGCCCGCCAAAGCAATCGAAAAAGGTGCAGCGATTCTCTCGCGGCACCTTTTTTTTGTCCGGGGGGCTTGCATTCCAGGGACTCTGGACGAGAAGGCCGGATCAGTATTTGACCATGATGTGGTTCTGCTCAAAGAATTTCAGGTATTTTTCCGGAGGCTTCTTGTCGGTGATGAAACAGGCGAGCTGCTCGAGACCGCAGAAACAGATGGCCGCCGAGCGGTCAAACTTGGTATGGTCAACCATGAGGATGACCTTCTGAGCCCGACTGATCACGGCCCGCTTGACCTCGGCTTCGTGCAGGGAATTGTTGGTGGCACCGGCTTCGATGCTGACTCCGGTTGAACTCATGAATGCCTTGCGAATCCGGATATCATTGAGTCCGGTGACGGCGGAAAGCCCAACGAAGGACTTGGTTTTCTGGTTGAAAATACCGCCGGCTGTCAGCAGGTTCAAGTCCGGGTATTTCTGGATCTCATTGAAGACGATCAGACTATTGCTGACGACCGTGACATTCCGGCGCTGGGCAATATAAGGCAGCAGATGGACCGCTGTCGTACCGGAATCGATATAGATCGTCTCGCCGTCTTCCACCAGTGAGGCGGCCAGGCTGCCGATATGCCGCTTCTCATCAATGGCCACCGTGCTGCGGGCGGTAAAGGGGACAATATTGTCCTCCTGGTTCCACAGGATGCCCCCGTAGACCTTGGAAACCGTACCACTTTTGACCAGCTCCTTGATGTCACGACGGATCGTGTTCAGCGAGACATTGAAGTGGTCGCATAATTCGGGTATGGTTGCCGAACGTTTCTGCTGCATGTATTCTTCAAGTTCTCTAAGTCGATCGGTGCGCATGGTCCGATCCTCCATCGTTCTAAAAATTATGTCAGACGTGTAACAGTCAACATGACCAAGGTCATAATTGATATCCATGGTAAATATACCATAAATACACTCAAGTTAACAGGGTCAGGTTGGGCAATCTATTGGCGCATTTATTGTCGAAAATGACAACAAGGCAATCATCTATCCAATCCAAGTGCCAGAGACTCAACCAAAATGAAACGATTGCAGGTTGGGTGCATCTTTGGTATATTATGGTTAAGTATGGCAAAAAGGAGTACACATGTATGCAAATCGAAGTCGGTTTTGGCAAATCAACCGTTTCACTCGATATACCTCAGAACCATCCTGCACAAGTTCTGGTGCCCAATGAGGTCGCCCTCGGACTGACTGGGGTTGATGAGGTCAGGCGAGCATTGGCCCAGCCGATCGATTCGCCGCGAGTCGGGGCGCTGGTCAAGCCAGGTGAAACGATCGCCATTGTGACCAGTGACATCACCCGTCCCCTGCCGAGCAAACTGCTCCTGCCTTCCCTGCTCGAAGAATTGTACGCGGCGGGCATCCGGCGCGAGGATATCGTCATCGTCTTTGGCCTCGGCAGCCATCGGCGCCATACCGAGGCAGAAATGCGCTACCTGGTCGGTGATGCGGTCTTTGAATCGGTCCGCTGCATCGATCTCGACACCGCTGATTGTGTACCGGTTGGCCATACCCGGTTTGGCACGCGGGTCGATGTTTTCCGGCCGGTAGTCGAGGCTGACCGCCGCATTTGCCTGGGCAATATCGAGTTCCATTATTTTGCCGGCTACAGCGGTGGCGCCAAGGCGATCATGCCGGGTGTCTGCACCCATGATGCGATCCAGGAAAACCACAGCATGATGGTCCAGGCCGCAGCCCGGGCTGGTGCGATCGATGACAACCCGGTCCGCCAGGATATCGATGATGTTCTGAACCTGATTTCGGTCGATTTCATCCTCAATGTTGTCCTCGACGAAAAGAAGCAGATCGTCAATGCCGTCGCCGGCCATCCGATCACGGCCCATCGCGCGGGCTGTGCCTTCCTCGATACCCTGTACAAGTGTGAAATCCGGCAACGCGCCGACCTGGTCATTGTCTCGCCCGGCGGCTATCCCAAGGATATCAATATGTACCAGGCCCAGAAGGCGCTCGACAATGCCAAGCATGCGGTCCGGGAAGGCGGCATCGTGCTCTGGATCGCCTCGGCCAAGGAAGGCCTGGGTGAGCCCTGCTTTGAGCGCTGGATGACCGAGTACAAGCCGGAGTTCATGGTCGAGGAGATCGGCCGCCATTTTGAGCTCGGTGGCCACAAGGCGGCAGCCATTGCCCTGGTCCTCGAGAAGGCCCGGATTTTCTTCGTCAGCGACCTCGATGCGGATTTCGTCCGTTCCGTCAACCTCGAGCCCCATGCCGACGCCCAGTCGGCCCTCGACGCGGCTCTGGCCATTCTCGGTCCAGAGGCCTCGGTCATTGTCATGCCCTATGGGGGTTCCACCTTGCCCTTTGTTAAAGGCTGAGCTCACCCAGATACGGAACTGGCCATTTCAAGATGGCTTCCTTCTCGCCCTGAACAGAAAAACCGGTCGCATCTTTTCGATGCGGCCGGTTTTTTGTCGAGCCAAAGCCTGGATGAAGCAAATGATTATTCGGAAACTGCTGTCTCGGCCTCAGCCTTTTTGCTTTGCCCAGGTGCTGTTGCCGCAGGGGAATCGGCCGGTTTGCCTTGGGAGGACTCGGTTTCGCCGGTTTCGCTTGCTTCGGTGACTTGAGCCTCTTTTTTGGCTTGGCCGTAGTTTTTGCTGTCGCCGATCAAGGTTGCGCGTGTTTCGAGCTTGGTTAAAACTTCAGGATTTTTAACGAGGTCTGCCACTTTTACAGGCACGTCAGTCGCATCAACCTGACCGTCACCGTTAGAATCCGTCATCATGCCCTTGACGATGAAAAGGCCAAGCGGGAGTTTATCTTTCTCGGCAAACTGGACTTCACGCAGCGTTGCCTTGATGATTGCGACCTTTATGGTGTCCGCATCCTTCGTAAGAGCTTCTGCAACTGCCGCCTGGATCTGCTGGCCGAGCGCATCCTGCTCGGCATCTGCCTTGAGCTTATCCTCGTCCGACAAAGACTCCTCTGTGTCCTTTTCTCCATCGGCGTCCGCATCGAGAATGGCGGTGGTCACGAGGACATATTTAGATGCAGTCTCAACCGTAGCATCATTGGGCAGGAAGCCTTTCTCCTTGGCCAATGCGACGATCGCCACGACGGCTTCGGCCTGGTTTTGACCGATCAGAGCCGTGAACCGGGCTGTCTCTTCCTGATAGAGCTGTTTGGCATCCTTGTTTGTCGCCTGGATGGAGACCACTTTGAAGCTGTCATCCATGTAAACCTCAAAGCTCGGATTAATATCGATCGCGACCATGGCATACGCCGAAGATGCGGGCTTCTCAGCAGCGGTTCCGGTGGTGACAGGTGCCGAAACACCTGGCACAAAGAAGGACCAGCTGGCCATGACGGCCAGCAATAGCGCAGCAGCAAGGCCCAAGGGCAGGATTCGTTTAAAAGTCATGAATTTTTCCTCCTTAGCAGTGACAGGCAGGCTTGAATGAATCCGCCGGAGCAGGAGATCTTCGTTCAGGGCATGGTCTCGGACACTGTCTTTCAAGCGATTCATGGGGGATCGCCTCCTGTCTTTTGTCTTACTGTTTTATGAGAGGAGAAAAAATGACAAAAGGTTACATCTAGACTGCGAATTCAGCTGAACATTTTTTTCAGGCTCAGAAGCGCCCGGTAATAGCGCAGCTTCACAGCACTTTCAGTCTGCTCGAGCTGGGCAGCGATTTCACGGAAGGTCAGCTCAAAACGCAGGTGCGCGACGATGACTTGCTGCTGGGCTGTGCTCAGCTGGCCGATGGCTTGCCAGAGCTCCTGGCTGTCGATCTGTTCAAAAAACCGGGCCAGGGCATCCGGATCATCAGGCAACGTATCCGCCAGATGGGTATCCTCATCGTCGATGGAAACCTGCGCCTGGCGCTCCTTGTACAAGCGGCCCAGGCCATGCTTGGCCATGCGCAGGAGATAGGCATAGGGATTGTCAGGTTCAGGGCGGCCACGCTTGACGATATGCTGGTAATAGTCCAGGTAGACGGTGGCCACAATGTCCTCTGTATCGCTGATCGAGCCCGCCTTGAAGAGGACATACTGGCTCAGGCGCGAGAATGTCTGGTGATACAGTGCTTCAAATGATTCTTCAGCGCGGTCAGGTTTCATTCATTCCATTATAGCGGCGGAATCCGGTTCTGGATGCAGGTTGCCAGGCTGCAAGGGATAAAAAAGCTGCCCCGGTGTACGGGGCAGCGGTTCAGTCAGGGCTGAGCTGGGCCGGATTATTTGTCTGAGCGGTACTTCATCATGAAGTCGAGCACACGGACGCGATCTTCAGGATCTTCGCATTCGAATTCGATTTCCTTGAGGGAAGCGACCTCGAGGACCTTGGCAAAACCGATCAGGGCGGAAAGCATGCTGTTGGTGACAATGCGGTCGCCGTCTTCGGTAATGATGGTGACGGTGCCCTTGCAGGACTGGATCAGCTTGGAGAATGATTCGACATCAACGTTGAAAACTTTCATGGGATTGTCCTTCCTTAAAGTATTTTTCTATCTTGAAAACGTTTGTGGTACTGAATCCATCTTGTAATCTTTCACAGAATTTGTCAAGCGGTCTTGTGCGACATCACCATCCTTTCGCACAATTTCGACAGAATGTCAGAAAAGTGCCTGCATGTCATTCGATTAATTGATAATGTCGCAAGGCATTGGCGATGCCATGCTCGGCCGGGGAATCCGTCAAGTGGCTAGACAACTCGATCAGGCGGCTGCGGCTGCCCGCCATGGCGATGCCGAAGTCAGCTGCTTTGAGCATGTCAAGGTCGTTGAGGCTGTCACCGAAGGCGAAAACCTTGGCGTCCGGCTGATCCAGGTAGGCCTTGACCTGGGCAATGCCAGTCGCTTTGCTATAGCCCTTTGGAATGACTTCACCATGGTCAGGCCGATGGGTGATCAAGTCAAACTGGCTTTGCAGAAAGGGTTCGACCCGGTCAAACCGGCTGTGCCGGTTGATCAGGTAGCTGAACTTGTTGACTCGAACCGGCTTTGCCGAACGAAAGTCGGCAAAGAGCCCTGGCCAGCCAGGGAAGTCATTGAGAAAGCTGCGGTAAAAAGCAGGGTGAGTGATTGAATCGAGGTAGACATGGTCGGGGCCCTCCAGCCAGAAGTCGATCTGGTTTTCGATCATCAGCTGGATTGTGGTCTCGAGCAGAGGCTCGGGGATCAGGGTGTTTTCCAGAGTCTGGTCGCCGATGGTGATGTGAGTGCCACAGGCTGCGACGACGCCGTCAAAACCGATGGCCAGGATTTCATCATTAACCATGGCCATGCAGCGGCCTGTATTGATGAAGGCCCGATGGCCATTGGCCCGCAGGCTGGCAATTGCCTGGACGGCCGAGGCCGGGGCCAGCTTCTGGTGATCCAGCAAGGTGCCATCGATATCGAAAAAAACCAGGGCTTTTGTGCTTGACATTCGTTTATACCTCTATAAACCCAATAGTGACAGGCTCGAACAGGATTGTCCTGTTCGCAGGATACAGTCTCTGCTAAAATCAAAGATCAGATGGAAGGCCGGAGGAATTGCCCATGACCCCCCAAGTGGATGAAAACCGTTGCATTGGCTGTGGCTTGTGCGTCCAACTGTGCCCCGGCAGCTTCGTCGTAGATGCGCGGCAAATTGCCATCGTGCTCCAGCCCGGGCATCCTGCAGATTCGCCTGAACGGCTGGAGGCTGCAGCTGACTATTGTCCGGTCCAGGCCATCCGGCTTTAAAGGGGCTGGCAGCAGGGACAATATACGGTGGTCCGGCCCGCCACGGTGGTCTTGGCCAGCGCTTGACCACAGCGGGTGCAAGGCTGGCTGGCCCGGCTGTAGACTTTGAGCTGGTACTGGAACGACCCCCTGACATTCAAGGCATCCACATAATCCTTGACCGAAGTGCCGCGGGCATGGATCGCCGCGCGCAGGATGTCGCGCATACAATAAAGCAAGCACTCGGCTTCAGCCGGAGAGATCGAACCCGCCAGCCGGCGGGGATGAAGCCCCGATAGAAATAGGGACTCGTCGGTATAGATATTGCCCAGCCCGGCCAGAACCGTCTGGTCCAGCAGGACTGATTTCAAGGGTGACCGGGCATGCCGGGCCAGGCGCAGCCGCAAGGTCTCGCTGTCGAGCCGGGGGTCCAGCGGCTCCGGTCCCAGTTTAGAGAGACCCTTGAGCTGGTCGGTTTTTTCCGGTGGCAGCAGCCAGATGCGGCCAAACCGGCGCGTATCGTGAAAAACCAGCCAGATTGTCCCGGCACCCGGCTTGGCCAGGGCCAAGGCGACATGGTCATGCTTTTGCCAGGCGGGCAGGCTCTCCTCATAGCGGAATTGGCCGGTCATGCGCAAATGGGCGACCAGAAGCAGGTCTGGCCCCAGGTCCACCAGCAGATATTTGCCCCGGCGTCTCAAGCCGGTCACGGTTCTGCCGTCCGCCGGATCGGGCTGGCCGGTCCAGTTCTGGAGAACCCCGGATGTCCGTTCCGAGATGCTCAGGATGGTGGCTCCGAGAATCAGCGGCTCCAGGCTGATGCGGACGGTTTCGACTTCGGGCAGCTCAGGCATAGGGGTGCCTCACTCCGGGAGCCTGGCTGATTCGAGGTCCTTCAGCCAGAGACTGACCCTGGCATCACTGGGCATCCGCCAGTCGCCGCGCGGGGACAAGGTGACACTGCCGACCTTGGGTCCGTCCGGCAGGCAGGACCGCTTGAACTGCTGGGCGAAAAAGCGCCGGATGAATACCGTGAGCCAGCGGTGGATGGTCGCTGCGTCATAGTTGCCCGCGAAGGCCAGGCGGGCCAGGCGGTAGATCTTATGTGGCGCAAAGCCAAAGCGGACGAGATAGTACAGGAAGAAATCATGCAGTTCATACGGTCCGACGATATGCTCGGTCTGCTGGGCAATCAGGCCATCCTTGGGGGGCAGCAGCTCCGGACTGACCGGTGTATCGAGAATATCGAGCAATACGGTGGCCAAGGCGGCCTCGGCCTGGCCGGCTGCATGGCGGACCAGATGGCGGACCAGGGTCTTGGGTACGGAGCAGTTGACCGCATACATCGACATATGGTCACCGTTATAGGTGGCCCAGCCCAGGGCCAATTCGGATAAATCCCCTGTGCCGATGACCAGGCCGCCGGTCTGGTTGGCGATATCCATCAGGATCTGGGTCCGCTCACGGGCCTGGGCATTTTCATAGGTGACATCATGCAGATCGGCTGGATGGCCGATATCGGCAAAGTGCTGGCTGACTGCTGCGCGGATCGGGATTTCCCGCAGGGTCGTCGCCAGGCTTCGGGCCAGATGCAGGGCATTGCCATAGGTGCGGTCGGTGGTGCCGAAACCCGGCATGGTCACGGCCACGATCCCGGACCGGGGCAGCCCCAGGGCATCGAAAGCCCGGGCCGTCACCAGCAAGGCCAGCGTGGAATCCAGACCACCGGACAGGCCGAGCACTGCGGACTGGCAATGGGTGTGAGCCAGACGCTTCTTCAAGCCCTGGACCTGGATGGTCAGGATTTCTTCGCAGCGTTCTGCCAGGTCACTCTGGCTGGCAGGGACAAAGGGATGCGGTGAGATGGCCCGGATCAAGTCCAGCTCCCGGGGCGCATGTGAAAAATAGATGGTCTGGTGCGGTGTCTGGCCCGGGATCGGGGGACCCGGAAAGGTGGTCTGGCGGCGCCGCTCGGCATTGAGGGCTGCCACATCGACATCTGCCAGGACCAGACCATGGGAAAAGAGCGGCGACTCAGCCAGGGTGCGGCCATTTTCACAGATCAGGCTATGCCCGGAAAAGACCAGGTCCGTGGAGGATTCACCTTCACCGGCATCTGCATAGGCATAGGCGCAAAGCAGGCGGCCGGACTGGCTTTTGACCAGCAGCCGCCGGTAATCGGCTTTGCCGACCAGCTCGTCGCTGGCGGAAAGATTGGCGATGACGGTGGCCCCGGCACGGGCATGGTCCAGCGACGGAGGGGCGATGACCCATAGATCTTCGCAGATTTCGATGCCGACAACCAGGTCCGGGACCTCGCGGCAGGCAAAGAGCAAATGACTGCCCAACGGGACCTCCTGGCCGAACCAGGGGATCGACTGGATTTCCGGTTTGCCCGCTGAAAAATGGCGGGCTTCATAGAATTCGGAATAATTCGGGATGTTCAGTTTCGGGACCAGGCCCAGCAGACTGCCGTCCTGGATGACCGCAGCGACATTGTATAAATCTGGCCCGACCGCCAGGGGCAAACCGACAATGGCCAGGACCTTCAGGCCGGAGCTGGCTGTGATCACTTGCTGCAGGGCTTCACGGGCCCCATCAAGCAGGGTCTGGCTCAGAAACAAGTCGGAACAGGTATAACCAGTCAGGACCAGCTCGGGCAGGACCAGAACCGCTGCGCCCTGGTTCTCGGCTGCCTGGAGAAGCGAGATGACCTGGGCGGCATTGCCGGCACAGTCGGCGACTTCGATCAGTGGGGTGGCTGTCGCCAGGCGGATGAAACCATCATTCATGGATTGTCCTCTTTCTGCCGGCTGAAAGCCGATTGGGGCTGGTTGGCTGGCTCAACAGGGTCTGGGCCAGTGATTTCCCAGTGGTTATCGGCCTGATAAACAGCCCGGTACAGGGCTGCTTGCTGCAAGGGGGGACCGTCGCGCAGCAAGGCCAGCGGCTTTTTTTTCAGTAAGGCCAGCAAGGTTTTGAGTGTGATGTTATGGCTGACCAGGAGGATTTGGGGATCGCTGCCCTCAGCCAGGGCTTTTTGGCCCAGTGTTTCAAGCTGGCTGAGGAAACTGGCCATTCGCTCGCTGACCTGGGCATAGGTTTCGCCACTGCCGGTCGGGATGAAGTCGGGTGGCGAAAAGAAAAAGGCCTGCAGGTTTTCCGGCGCGATCGCCTTGACCTCGTCAACAGAAAGTCCCTCCCAGTCACCGAGGTCCATCTCGTGGACCCGCGGGTCGATCTCCAGGGACAGGCTGGCCGGGAAATGGCCAGCTTTCAGGGCCAGCTCAGCGGTGCGGCGGGCCCGTGGGGCTGGACTGACATAGACCTTGTCCAGCCGGGTGCCGCGCAACCGGTCGCCCAGGGCGATGGCCTGGGCCTGGCCGTTTTCGGTTAATGCCGTGTCCAGCCGTCCCTGCATGCGGCTCTGGGTATTCCAGATGGTCTCGCCGTGACGGGCAAAAAAGAGTGTCAGCATGATTCTCCTCTGTCTGGTTCTCGGGGCGGTCTGGCCGCCGGTGATCAGGATGCGACAGGCAAGCCGGCCCATATGCATGGTCTGTAGCCATGATACCGCAAACTGCGGATCTCCAGCAATTGACTTGCCGCCGCAGCTTGTCCTTGCCCCGGCAGATGACTATAATCTGGGGGATATCACCCATCTGCCAAGGAGTCACAGGTCACTATGTCAAAGCCGCCGGATCGTTCCCCTCTTGCTGCCGGGTTTTCAGATGGATTGCCCATCGGTCTGGGTTATTTTGCGGTTTCCTTCGCCTTTGGTCTGGTTGCAGTCGATGGCGGCCTGTCCGCCTGGGTGGCCACCGTGATTTCCCTGACCAACCTGACTTCTGCTGGCCAGTTTGCCGGCCTGCAGCTGATTTTTGCCCATCGACCTTTGCTGGAGATTGCCTTGACCACGGTCCTGATCAATCTGCGCTATATGCTGATGTCCCTGTCGCTGTCCCAGAAGCTGGTGCCCGGAACCGGTCTGATCCAGCGGCTGGCGATTGGCTTTGGCGTGACTGATGAAATCTATGCCGTTTCGGTCAGCCGGCCGGGCTTGATTACGACCCACTACAGCCTGGCCTTGCTGCTCTTGCCGCTTCTGGGCTGGACTGGCGGCACCTTGACGGGTGCCCTGGCTGGCGCCATCCTACCAGACAGCTTGCGGTCCGCCCTGGGTATTGCACTCTATGCCATGTTTGTCGCCATTGTGATGCCAACGATTCGCAAGTCCCGCCCGGTGGCCCTGGTGGCTCTGGTCGCGGTCTGTGTCAGTACCGGGATCGCCCTGACGCCGGCACTCTCGATTCTGCGCGGAGGCTGGCAGATCATCCTGGCGACCGTGATCGCGGCCGCGCTGGGCGCTGCCTTGGCCCCGGTCCAGTCCGGTGAAGCAAAGGAGGTCCCTGCTGACCATGGATAATTCCACTTATCTGGCTGCGGCCATTGCCACCATGGCTGCAGTGACTTATATCCCGCGCGTCCTGCCCCTGATTCTGGTCCGGGGCCGGATTGAAAACCATTTTTTGCGTTCCTTTCTCTACTATGTTCCTTATGCTGTGCTGTCTGGCATGACCATCCCAGCAATTTTCACGGCCACTCGCACACCGGCTTCCGCTGCGGCCGGACTGGTCGCCGCGGTTGCCCTGGGCCTGTCCGGCCGGTCGCTTTTGACGGTTGCCCTGGGGGCATCCGGTGCTGTCTGGCTGGTTGAACGATTGCTGCCAGTCTTTTTGAGCTGATCCACCCCTGCGATGATCCGCCCCAAAAAAAGAGGCTGCTTTGGCAAGCAGCCTCAGGAAAGCAGATGGGAGACGGTTCAGGTCAGGCCCAGGCGGGGGTGACCTTGAAAGCCTTGCGGCCGGCATAGACAGCGGCATCGCCGAGCTCTTCCTCGATGCGCAGGAGCTGGTTGTACTTGGCGACACGATCGGTGCGTGACGGGGCGCCGGTCTTGATCTGGCCGGCATTGGTGGCGACAACGATGTCGGCAATCGTCACATCCTCGGTCTCACCCGAACGATGGGAAACGATCGCGGTCCAGCCATTGTCCCGGGCCATTTCGATGGCCTGCAGGGTTTCGGTCAGGGTGCCGATCTGGTTGAGCTTGATCAGCACGGAGTTGGAGACGCCCTGGTCAATGCCGCGCTGGATACGCTCGGTATTGGTGACAAACAGGTCATCCCCGACCAGCTGCAATTTCTTGCCCAGGCGGTCGGTCAGGATTTTCCAGCCCTCCCAGTCATCCTCGGCCAGTCCATCCTCCAGGGAGATGATGGGGTAGCGGGATGCCCAGTCAGCCCAGAAATCAACCATTTCTTCCCGGGTCTTGTAGACACCGGATTTCCAGAACAGGTATTCGCCCTCGCGGCCCTTTTCCCTGGCTGCCTCATACATTTCCGTGGACGCCGCATCGATGGCAATCGCAAAATCTTTGCCGGGTCGGAAACCTGCCGCTTCGATGGCCTTGACGATATAGTCGAGGCCTTGCTCATCGCTGGTGAAATTGGGGGCAAAGCCGCCCTCATCACCGACCGCCGTGGCAAAGCCGTCTGCCCGGAGCAGCTTCTTCAGAGTGTGGAAAACCTCGACACTCCATTGCAGAGCCTGGCGGAACGTTTCGGCGCCGACCGGCATGATCATGAATTCCTGCAGATTGATGCTGTTGTCAGCGTGCTTGCCGCCATTGATGATGTTCATCATCGGAACCGGCAGACGATGACCGCCGAGACCGCCCAGATACTGGAACAAGGAGATGCCCAGGGAATTCGCCGCAGCCTGGGCGGTTGCGAGTGATACTGCCAGAATGGCATTGGCACCGAGGTTGGCTTTGTTCGGGGTGCCATCCAGCTCAAGCATCAGGTTATCCAGTCCGGTCTGGTCGAAGACATTGAGGCCGATCAGTTCATCGGCGAGCCGTTCATTGATGTTGGCGACGGCCTTGCGCACGCCCTGGCCGAGATAGCGGCCCGGATCTTTGTCCCGCAGCTCGACGGCTTCGAAGGCGCCAGTCGAGGCCCCTGAAGGAACTGCGGCCCGGCCAAAAGCGCCATCTTCAGTCCAGACCTCCGCTTCGACGGTTGGATTGCCTCTGGAATCGAGAATTTCACGGGCCTGTACCCCGGTGATTTGAATTTCCTGGAACATGGGTGATGACAACCTCCTTTTGACAATTGCCCTGTCTGGCCAGTTGAAGGGTTGGCAAAACGGCAGGGTTAGATATTTGATGATCTATCCCTGAGTATAGGGGCAAAAGGACCAGGTTGCTGTAACGGGGGATTCAGAGCCAGCGTTTGCGCTTGAACCAGACAAACATGAAGGCGATGATGGCTGCCAGAAGGGCGATGATGACCGGATAGGTCCAGCCCAGACGGGTTTCCGGCATGATCAGGTTCATGCCATAGTAGCTGGTGATAAAATTGAGCGGGATGAAAAACGTGGTGAAGACCGTCAGGAAGGTCATGATTTCATTCATCCGGTTGCTGGCCGCAGTCATGATCAGCTCGGTCGTGCTGGACAGGATGTCCCGGTAGGTTTCGACCGTATCGAGCAGCTGCAGGGTATGTTCAAAAACATCACGCAGATAGAGCTCGGCGGTTTCACTGATCAGGAACCGGTTGGTCCGCCTGAGGTTGAGCAGGGCATCCCGGAGTGGCGTGGCCGCCCGGTGGATGGCCAGGAGCTGGCGTTTGGTGTCCAGGATATCGCGCTGCAAGACGACATCCTGCCGCTGGATCAGCTCGGAAGCGCGGTCATCGATGGCATCGATCCCTTCGCTGAGGGTGTCGAGCACCTCATAATAATGGTCGACCAAGGTGTCGAGCACCAGATACAGGAGCCGGTCCGGGCCTGAAGCCAGAACCTGGTTGCTATTGGCCCTGACCCGGTCCAGGATGGTCGTGACGATTTCGGGCTTATCCTCGTGAGCCGTGATCAGGAAGCCTTTGCCAAGGACGATGCCAATGGTCGAAAGCACCAGGCCATCCGGCCCTTCCTTGATGAACCGGGCACCGAGCAGGATATGGTCTTCGAACTCGAGCAGCCGTGGATTGCGGTCGGTGTCAAACAAATTGTCCAGAGCCAGCTCATGCAGGCCAAGCAGCTGCTCGAGCCGGTTCAGGCCTTCTTCTCCGGGCGTATCTGCGATATCCAGCCAGAGGTACTGGCCGGGACCTGCCAGATTTCGGGACTGTAAATCGCCCGCCACCTCCGACAGGGTCCCGCCACCGATCTGGTACGCTGAAATCTGGGCCGCCATGGGATGATCCGGCCCCTAGTCTTTGCCTGGCAGAACCGATTCGTTGGCCAGCGAAGAGGCATAGGGAGATTCGCTGGCGAACTGGTTCACGGCCTGGCCGGCCCGCGGGATGGGCATCAGAGTGCCGGGTCCGCCGACACAGCCGCCGGGACAGGCCATGCCCTCGAGCAGATAGCCCTTGGTTTTCCCGGCCTTGGCCAGGGCCAGCATTTTCTTGCAGTCGCTGAGACTGTCCGCCCTCTGGGTGAGGACCTCTCGCCCGGGGTCGAGTTCAGCGATGCAATTCTTGATTGCTGCCGCCACGCCGCCGGCGACCGCATAACCGCGGCCATCCCGGGAGGCCTGGGCCCGGAAAGGCTCCTCTTCCTGGCCGGCCAGGTCGATCGACTTGGCACTGAACATGCCCATCAGTTCCTCGAAAGTCAGAACAAAGTCGACAAATGGCAGGACCTCTTCCTCCAGGGCCTCCAGTTTCTTGGCCACGCAAGGACCGATGAAAACGACCTTGCACTGGGGGTCCAGGGCTTTCAAGGTATGGGCGGTCGCCACCATGGGGGTTGAGGAATTGGAGATGCACTGGGACAAGGTGGGCTGGGACATGCGGGCAAAGCTCTCCCAGGCCGGGCAACAGCTGGTGCCAAGGAAATCAAGTTCGCCGGGCACCTTTTCGAGGAATTCCTCTGCTTCCATGACGGTACCGATATCGGCACCGACACCGACCTCGATGACATCGGCAAAGCCCAGCTTTTTCAGGCCGGCAACCAACTTGCCCGGGGTGGCCAGAGGACCGAACTGGCCGACAAATGCCGGGGCGATGGCGGCATAGACCCGGTGGCCCAGGCGGATGGCCGTGACGACCTGGTAGATTTCGGATTTATCCGTGATCGCGGCAAAGGGGCAGCTGACCATGCACATGCCGCAGGCCACGCACTTGTCCTGGTTGATTTTGGCCCGGCCCAGCTCGTCGCTGTCGATCGCATTGGCCCCGCAGGCTTCGGCACAGGGCCGGCCGGTGCGGACGATTGCGTGGTAGGGGCAGGCGGTCTGGCAACGGCCACACCGGATGCATTTCTCCTGGTCGATGATCGCCCGCGTCTTGCCGATCGAAACCGCATTGACCGGGCAAACCGATGTACAAGGATGGGCCAGGCATTTGCGGCAATTGTCAGTGACTTTGAAATGGTCGGTCGGACAGGCCTCGCAGGCAAAGGGGATGACATTGACCAGGGGCTGGGCCAGGCGCTTCTCGGCAACCGCCATGTCCGCCATGCCATCCGTGAAGCTCTGGTGGGCATCCGCCGGGCGCAGCGGCAGGCCCAGGGTCAGGCGGATGCGCTCGCGGATGATCGCCCGCTCCTTGAACACACTGTCGCGGTATTGCGCGACCTCGCCCGGGATGATCCGGTACGAGGACTCGTAGAAATAGCTGAAATCAGTCTGCTCGAGATTCCGCTCATAGGCATGGTGCGCCACCTCGGTGAAAACCTGGCGGCGGATCTTGGTGATCGGAGTGAATAGCCCGCGCATGGTCAGCGACCTGCCTGTCCCTGGCCATCGCTGTCTGCTTCATCCGGACATTTGCGGGACAGCTCGAGCAGCCGCGCCATCACGGTCTCGGTCTCGGCTTTGAACAAGGTCTCGCCATTGATGCGGACAACCGGTGACAGGGCACCGGACTGGCAGTTGCCCAGGCAAGGGGTAGCCTGGATATCCAGGTCGCAAAGGATGCCGCTCTCCTCAAGATCCACCAGACTTTCGATCGCCGCCACAATATCCATCGAACCCATCATCGTGCAGAACGTTCCTGCACAGACCTCAACACGAATCTTACCCACATGGCCTCCCCGCCAGCCCCGGGCAAGGGGCTGGAAACGTAACATTTATTACGCATATCATAGCACAGCTGCAAACGCGACGACAAAAGGATCGCCAGCAGTTTTGGCCACAATTGGCCGCCTTTTGCCATTCGGATCCAATTTCAGCAACTTGTTTACAAACCCGGGGACCGGTGATACAATAAATTGCCGCTAACCCCAAGGGGGGCTTTTTATGTCTGTCTGGACTGCTTTTGTGCGAATTGTGCAACTGGCACACCAGATAGCCGGGAGAGCTGGCAATATTTTAGAGAAGGAGGTGTATTGATGCCTACGTTCAACCAACTGGTCAATGCAGGACGCAAGTCCAAGAGCTACAAGTCTTCTTCCCCGGCTCTGCAGACGGGTATGAACACGCTCAAAAAGCGTGCGACCGATATCTCGTCCCCGCAGAAGCGTGGTGTGTGCACCGTGGTCAAGACCACGACGCCGAAGAAGCCGAACTCTGCTCTGCGTAAGGTTGCCAGGGTTCGCCTGACCAACCAGACCGAAGTGACCGCCTACATCCCTGGTATTGGGCACAACCTGCAGGAGCACTCTGTCGTGCTGATCCGCGGTGGCCGTGTCAAAGACTTGCCGGGTGTCCGCTATCACATTGTGCGCGGTACGCTGGATACTGCCGGTGTGGCTAACCGCCAGCAGGGCCGTTCCAAGTACGGTGCCAAGAGACCCAAGGCAGCCAAGGTCAAACGCTAACCACAAGCTGCCATCGGTTGGACTAACAGTTGTCAGTACATCAGACTATAGAATCGCCTTTGAGGCGGGCTATGGCCGGACGTACGTAACACGGTCCGTTATCGTGAGTACCTGTGGTATCGGACAGTCCCTGTGAACAGGGATTGGCCGCATTATCATGAATAGGAGGGAAGACACGTGCCCAGAAAAGGCCATGTCCCGACAAGAGAAGTGCTTCCTGATCCGGTTTACCATGATGTCAAGGTCGCCAAGCTGATCAACAACATCATGCAAGACGGGAAAAAGGGAGTCGCCCAGAAGATTTGCTACAGTGCCTTTGACATTGTCAAAGAACGCACAGGCCAGGATGCCCTGGAGGTCTTCACCAAGGCCCTGGAAAACATCATGCCGATGCTGGAAGTCAAAGCCCGGCGCGTCGGCGGTGCCAACTACCAGGTGCCGATCGAAGTCCGTCCGGAACGCCGCCAGACCCTCGGTCTGCGCTGGCTGGTTTCCTACGCCAGAAACCGCAGTGAGCGCACCATGCATGAACGCCTCGCCAACGAGATCGTTGACGCGTTCAACAGCACCGGTGGTGCTTACAAGAAAAAAGAAGACATGCATCGTATGGCCGACGCGAACCGCGCGTTTGCCCATTACAGATGGTAACCGGATCAGGAAAAGGAGCATACTGTGCCAAGAAAATTCTCGCTTGAAAACACGCGGAATATCGGCATCATGGCCCATATCGATGCAGGCAAGACCACCACGTCCGAGCGTGTCCTGTTCTACACGGGCAAGGTGCACAAGATCGGCGAAGTTCATGAGGGCGCTGCCACCATGGACTGGATGGAGCAGGAACAGGAGCGAGGAATCACCATCACTTCTGCTGCCACCACCGCTGAGTGGAAAGACCACCGCATCAATATCATCGACACCCCTGGCCACGTTGACTTCACGGTTGAAGTTGAACGTTCGCTGCGCGTGCTCGATGGTGCTGTGACCTTGTTCTGCGCCAAAGGCGGCGTCGAGCCCCAGACTGAAACCGTCTGGCGCCAGGCAGACCACTACGGTGTCCCGCGTATGGCTTATGTCAACAAGATGGACATCC
The DNA here is from genome assembly GCA_964499985.1 of uncultured Mageeibacillus sp. Lineage (GTDB taxonomy): Bacteria > Bacillota > Clostridia > Saccharofermentanales > UBA5734 > UBA5734. The sequence continues at coordinate 12,778 of CAZCMX010000009.1, read as the reverse complement.
TCGGTGCTGACTTCTATCGTGCAGTTGGCATGATGAAGGAACGCCTGCGGACCAATGCGATTCCGATCCAGTTGCCCATCGGCAAGGAAGATGTCTTTACCGGGATTGTTGACCTGGTCAAGATGAAAGCCATTATCTATGGTGACGACCTTAGCAAGCAGATCACCGAAACCGACATCCCGGCCGACCTGGTAGACATCGCCAACGAATGGCGCGAAAAAATGGTCGAAGGCATCGCCGAGACCGACGAAGAGCTGACCATGAAATTCCTCGAAGGTGAAGAAATCACCATTGAGGAGCTCAAAGCTGCCCTGCGCCGTGCGACCATCGCCTGCAAGGTCACCCCTGTTCTCTGTGGTTCATCCTATAAGAACAAGGGCGTCCAGCTGATGCTCGATGCCGTCATCGCCTACCTGCCGTCGCCGCTCGACATTCCGGCCATCAAGGGTGTCAATCCAGACACCGAAGAAGAAGAAGAACGTCCCTCGGACGACTCAGCGCCCTTCTCGGCCCTGGCATTCAAGATCATGACCGACCCCTTCGTCGGCAAGCTCTGCTTCTTCCGCGTCTATTCCGGTGAACTCGAATCGGGCTCATATGTCATGAACGCGGGCAAACGCAAGCGCGAGCGCATCGGCCGCATCCTGCAGATGCATGCCAACCACCGTGAAGAAATCGACCGCGTCTACTCTGGCGATATCGCAGCGGCCGTCGGTCTCAAGGACACGACCACAGGCGACACCCTCTGCGTCGACTCGGCTCCGATCATCCTCGAATCGATGGAATTCCCGGAACCGGTCATCAATGTTGCGATCGAACCGAAGTCCAAAGCCAGCCAAGAGAAAATGATGGCTGCCCTGGCCAAGCTGGCTGAGGAAGATCCGACCTTCCGCACCTATACCGACCAGGAAACCGGCCAGACCCTGATCGCCGGCATGGGCGAGCTGCACCTCGACATCATTGTTGACCGTCTCTTTAGGGAGTTCAAGGTCGAAGCCAATGTCGGTGCACCTCAGGTCGCCTATAAGGAAACGATCCGCAAGGCTGTCAAGGCCGACGGTAAGTTTGTCCGCCAGTCCGGTGGCCGTGGCCAGTATGGTCATTGCGTGCTCGAAGTCGAACCCCGCCAGCCGGGCGAAGGCTATGAGTTTGTCAACAAGGTCGTCGGTGGCTCGATTCCGAAGGAATACATCGCCCCGATCGATGCTGGTATCCAGGAAGCCATGAACAGTGGTGTCCTCGGTGGTTACCCGGTCGTTGACATCAAGGTCACCGTCGTCGACGGCTCCTACCATGAAGTCGACTCATCCGAAATGGCGTTCAAGATCGCCGGATCGATGGGCTTCAAGGAAGCTTGCCGCAAGGCTGACCCTTGCCTGCTCGAACCGATCATGCGCGTCGATATCGATGTGCCTGAGGATTACATGGGCGACGTCATGGGCGACATCAGCTCCCGCCGCGGCCGCATCGAAGGCATGGAAGCCCGTTCCAACGCCCAGCACATCCAGTGCAAGGTTCCGCTGTCGCAGATGTTCGGCTATGCCACTGCCCTGCGTTCCCGCACCCAGGGCCGCGGTACCTTCGTGATGCAGATCAGCCACTTCGAAGAAGTGCCGAAGAACATCATGGAAGGCCTTTTGAAGAAATAACAGAATTTGTTTTCAGACCCCTGCCTGACTGGCTGGCTCGACTCCTGCAAGTCCCGCAAATGATTGTCAAGACAGTTAATTTGTGTAAAATGGAAGAGACAGCCAAGAAGGCGGAAGAATACGTTACAACGGCACCTCAAAGACGGTGCTGGAAAAAGGAGGATCATCCCAATGGGAAAGGCAAAATTTGAAAGAAACAAGCCCCACGTCAATATCGGCACGATCGGCCACGTTGACCACGGCAAAACCTCCCTGACCGCTGCGATCACCAAGGTCCTCGCAATGGGCGGCCAGGCACAGTACACCGCATATGACAATATCGACAAGGCTCCGGAAGAAAGAGCCCGTGGTATCACAATCAATACCTCCCACGTCGAGTACCAGACCGACAAGCGTCATTACGCTCACGTCGACTGCCCTGGCCACGCCGACTACATCAAGAACATGATCACCGGTGCTGCCCAGATGGACGGCGCGATCCTGGTTGTTTCCGCTGCTGATGGCCCGATGCCCCAGACCCGTGAACACATCCTGCTCGCCCGCCAGGTCGGCGTTCCTTCGATCGTCGTCTTCCTGAACAAGTGCGACATGGCTGATCCGGAACTCATCGAACTGACCGAAATGGAAGTCCGTGAGCTCCTGAACACCTACGAATTCCCGGGCGATGACACCCCCGTCATCAAAGGCTCTGCTCTCGACGTTCTCGAGTGCACCAGCACCGACAAGAACGATCCGAAGTATGCCTGTATCCTCGAGCTGATGGAGGCTGCTGACTCCTTCATCCCGACCCCGGCCCGTCCGATCGACCAGCCCTTCGCGATGCCTGTCGAAGACGTCTTCACCATCACCGGTCGTGGCACCGTTGCCACCGGCCGTGTCGAGCGTGGTATCGTCAAAGTTGGCGACGCCGTCGAAATCGTTGGTCTTTCCGAAGCTCCCCGTGCCACCGTCGTCACCGGCGTTGAAATGTTCCGCAAGCTCCTCGACCAGGCTGAAGCTGGCGACAATATCGGTGCCCTGCTCCGTGGTATCACCCGCAAGGACGTCGAGCGCGGCCAGGTTATCTGCAAGCCCGGCTCGATCAAGCCGCATACCAAATTCACTGGTCAGGTCTATGTTTTGACCCAGGCTGAAGGCGGCCGTCACAAGCCCTTCTTCGATGGCTACCGTCCGCAGTTCTACTTCCGCACCACCGACGTTACCGGCGTGGCTCACCTGCCGGCCGGCACCGAAATGTGCATGCCTGGCGATCATATCACCATCACCGTCGAACTGATCACCTCCATCGCCATGGAGCCCGGTCTGAAGTTCGCTATCCGTGAAGGTGGCAAGACCGTCGGTTCCGGTACTGTTTCGACCATCATCGAATAAGTCCGGCCACCCTCTGGTCGCAAAATCCCCAGTAATCCTCATCAAAGGCCTCGAGCGTCAACCGTTCGAGGCCTTTTTCGAAGATCTGGCACCAGCCGCTGCAAGCCGTCCAGGCAATGGTATAATAAGACAAATTGATCGATCCAGGTGATGAATGGAACAACAGAAACCCAAGACTCGCAAAAAGGCACATGTGCAAAAGCCCAGAGAATTGCTTGGCTTGCCAGCCTCTCATGAATTATCCCGGCAGGACCCCCTGACCTTGCCGATGATTCCTCTGCGCGGGCTAGTCATTTTCCCCGGCATGACCTTGACTTTTGATGTGGCGCGTCCAAAATCCCGGGCTGCAGTCAAGGCTGCAATCGATTCTGACCAGCTGGTCTTTGTCGCGGCCCAGATCCACTTCAGTACCGACCTGCCTGCGCCAGACGACATCTACAAGATTGGCTGCCTGGCCCGCGTCAAACAGGTTTTCGAAACCAATGCCAATGAGACTGTCAAAGTGATGGTTGAAAGCCTGCACCGGGCCCAATGGCTGAATATCGTCAGCGATGATCCGTACTATGTTGTTGAATGCGTGGTCCATGGACAAGCGGAAGCTGAAGAGGATCTTTCCACGGAAGCCTATCGTCGCCAGCTGGTCCGGCGTTTTGAAAAGTATGCAGTCAGCAGTGCGCGGATTTCCACGGAGGTGATTGGCCTGGTCAGCACGATCGCCAGCCCATCGTTGACCGCCGACACCATTGCATCCCATCTGAATCTGCCTGTCCTCGAGAAGCAGCAGATCCTGGAACTGACCGATGTCAAGGCCAGGATTGACTTCCTGCTGGACATCCTGACCCGTGAACAGTCGATTGCCGAGCTGGAGCGCGAAATCGGCGAAAAAGTGCGCCAGACGATTGAACGCAACCAGAAGGAATACTACCTGCGCGAGCAGATGAAAGTCATCCAGAATGAGCTCGGTGAGCACGAAGGCTCCCAGGAAGAGCAGGAACGCTATCTTGAGCTGCTCGAGCAGACGGCCATTCCGCAGGACTTCAAGGCCAAGGTGAAAAAGGAAATCAGTCGCCTGGCCAGGGCCCAGATGGGCAATCCCGAGGGCTCGGTGCTCAGGAACTACCTCGACCTGGTCTTTGAACTGCCCTGGGGCCAGATGAATGTCGAGAACCTCGACATTGCCCATGCCCGCAAGATCCTCGACAAGGACCACTATGGCCTGGAAAAGGTCAAGGACCGCATCCTGGAGTATCTTGCCGTGCGCAAGCTGCGCTCTGAAGCGGGTGTTTCAGCGAACAAAGGCCCGATCCTCTGCCTGGTGGGTCCGCCAGGTGTCGGCAAGACCTCGATCGCCCGTTCAGTCGCGGAATCCCTGGGCCGCAAGTATGTCCGCATGTCCCTGGGCGGGGTCCATGACGAGGCGGAAATCCGCGGCCATCGCCGGACCTATATCGGTGCCATGCCAGGACGGATCATCAATGCCATCCGCCAGGCCGGCAAGGACAATCCGCTGATTCTGCTGGATGAAATCGATAAGCTGGGCAGTGACTATCGCGGCGACCCTTCCTCTGCCCTGCTCGAGGTCCTCGATCCTGAGCAGAACAACAGCTTCCGGGACCATTATCTGGAAATCCCGTACGACCTGTCGAATGTCCTGTTCATCACCACCGCCAATACCGCAGAAACCATCCCGCAAGCCCTCTTGGACCGGATGGAAACCATCCATCTGTCTGGTTATACCGAAGAAGAAAAGCTGGAAATTGCCGCCCGTCATTTGCTGCCGAACCAGCTCAAGCAAAATGCCCTGAGAAAATCCCAACTGTCCATCACCCGCGAAGGCCTGCGCGGTGTCATCACCGGCTATACCCGTGAAGCGGGTGTGCGCCAGCTGGAGCGAGAACTGGCTCACCTCTGCCGCCGGACCGCGATCCTGATCACCGAGCAGGGCAAGAAAAAAGTCAAGGTGACGCCGGACCTTCTGCCCGACCTGATCGGCAAACCGAAATTCCGCTATGAAAAGGCTGCTGAGCAAGACCAGATCGGGGTGGCGACCGGCCTGGCCTGGACCTTCGCCGGTGGCGATACCCTGATGATCGAAGTCAATATCATGCCGGGCAATGGTCATCTGGAACTGACAGGCCAGCTCGGCGATGTCATGAAAGAATCAGCCCGGGCGGCCCTGTCCTATATCCGGACGCGGGCAGCCAGCCTGGGCATTGCGGAGGATTTTGGCGCCAAAACCGACATCCATATCCATGTACCGGCTGGCGCCACACCCAAAGATGGCCCATCAGCCGGAATCACTCTGGCCACAGCCCTGGCTTCGGCCCTGAGTGGCAAGCCGGTACGGCGCAATGTGGCCATGACGGGAGAGATCACCCTGCGCGGCCGGATTTTACCGATCGGCGGCCTGAAAGAAAAGGTCATTGCTGCCCACCGTGCCGGAATCGATACCGTTCTGGTTCCCCTGGAAAACCAGCGTGATGCCAGCGAAATTCCGGCCACGGTCCTTAGCAGCGTCAAGCTCATCTATGTCGATCAGATGGATGAGGTCTTTGCCCAGGCCCTGGCAGGCCCCGTCCACGCCAAACCGGGCCCAGCCGGTTCCAACCCTCCCCCCCAGCACCACCTGTCCTGAAAACAGGTCCGGACTGCCGGTCCCGTCCCGCCCGGACTCCCGGCGTATGCCCATCAACATGAACAAGAAAGCGATATGACCATGCATAAGACAGATGCTCGCCGTGAAAGAATAGCCAAAGCCAAAAGAATCGTCATCAAGGTTGGCACATCGACCATCACACATGACAATGGCCGGTTCAACCTGACCAATATGGAGAACCTGTGCCGTTCGATTGCCAATCTGATGAACCAGGGCAAACAAGTCATCCTCGTCTCATCAGGTGCGATTGGTGTGGGGGTTGGCAAGCTGCGCCTGCCGGAAAAGCCGAGGCTGATCCGGGACAAGCAGGCGGTCGCCGCAGTTGGCCAGAGCGAACTGATGAACATGTACAGCCGGATTCTCAATGACTACAATCATATTGTCGCCCAGATTCTCCTGACCAAAGATGATATTGATGAAGTCGTGTCCCGCGACAATGTCAGCAATACCTTTGAAGCCTTGCTGGAGAAGCAGATTCTGCCGATCGTCAATGAAAATGACACCGTCTCAACGCGCGAAATCTACCACAATGGCACTTTTGGCGACAATGATATGCTCTCGGCCATGGTGGCCGTGCTCACCGGCGCGGACCTGCTGATCATCCTGTCGGATATTGATGGCCTGTATGACAGCGACCCCCGCAGCAACCACAAGGCAGCACTCATTGAGCATGTCGTTGAAATCACGGATGAGATTGAGCAGCTGGCCGGTGGCGCTGGAACTGCACGCGGAACCGGCGGGATGCGCAGCAAAATCCTGGCAGCCCGCATCGCCAATGTGGCCGGGATTGACACCGTGATCGCCAATGGCGCTAAGCCACATTCGATTGACTATATTCTCGAGCAAAAGTCGGTCGGCACCCTGTTTGCGTCAAAATACGCCTGACTGATGACCCGCTCACCATTTTAACGGCTCATGCCCTGGACGGGCACTCACCATGGTCTGGCGCATCTGGTCAATGGCGGCCATTGCGCTCGATCTCGGCAATATCGGGCAGGTTGCGACCCTTTTCACCGATATCCATGCCATAACCGATCAACCAGGTCTGGGTGATCGCAAAACCGCTATAGGCGATGGGGACATTGATCAGCTGCTGATCGGGATTGACCAGCAGCGAACAGACCTTGACACTGGCAGTCTGCCTGGCTTTCAGGTTCGAAACCAGATAGGCCGTGGTCAGGCCGGTGCGGATGATGTCCTCGATCAGGAGGACATGCTTGCCCGTGACATCAATATCGAGATCCTTCGTAATCCGGACAATGCCGGTCTGGTTGGTCGTATTGGGGATCGTACCGATGGTCATGAAATCCAGCGTCAGTGGCAAATCGATCGCCCGCGAAAGGTCCGCCATGAAATAAAGGGAGCCCTTGAGGACCCCGACCAGGACAAGCTCCTGTCCGGCATAATCGCTTTTGATCTGCTGGCCGAGTTCGCTGATCCGGTCCTGGATGGCCTTAGATGTGAGCAGGGTTTGCCGGATCTTGTATCCGCCATTGCTGGATCCATCACTCATGATTGAACCTCCCCGGTTCGTTTGGGGCCTATGGGTCGTTTAAAACAAGGGGCTCATGCCTGGCTCGGGCTGCCAAATTGGCTGAAGCGCTCGACCAGGGTCTGGAAATCTTTTTTGTAGACGATTTTGATATGCGTGCCAGGATAAAGCTCCCGGACCCGGCGCAGCTTCTTGTTTTTCTCAGTCACATAACGCTGGTTCATCGTCGTCAGCTCGAGATAGGTATCGAACTGGACCAAATAAAAATCCGGTGAAAATGCCAGGGTGACATTGCCCTCGGCGTCCCATTCGACAGGAAATGTCCGCGGTTCATATTTCCATTCAATCTGGTGCATATCCAGAATCCGGGCGAATTCCGCTTCGGATTTGTTTTTGAAGTGGATCCTGCCATTGGATGCCGGAACCGGTTCCGTTCCTTTTTCAGGATGCTCCTGCATGAGCTTGCGAATATTGAGCAGTGCCATGATGGACTCAACGGCCTCGGCCACCGACAGGAAGCCCGTATTCAAGACCAAGTGGTATAGGGATTCATCGGCGCAATCGAGTCCAAACACCGTCGAGACGAAGCGGCGATGCCGCCGGTCCGCCTGGTCGAGCATCTGCCGGGCATGGTCGGCCGTGGCATGGAATTGCTGCCTGACCCTTTCCAGCCGGATATCTGAAGGCGCGGTAATCCGGATATGGACTGCATCGTCATTGTCGGCAAAAATCACCTGTGAACCAAATCCGAGCAAGACAAGAGGCTTTTCTTCGGCCAGACGGTTCAGCCCGCGTTCAAGTCGGCTGATATAGGTCTGGCCATCCGGCGCTGTGTTCAGAAAAAAGCGGGCACTGCCGCCCAAGGCTTGGCGTTCCTGTTCGGTGACACCGTCTGAGAAAAAACGCTGGATCAGGTGGCTGTGATCAAGCAAGTCCCACCCCAGGCGACGAGCCATTTCCTGGGCGATTTCATCGCCCAGACTGCCCATTTGCCGGGAAATCGTCAGAATCGGCACGGTGGCATCCCCCTTCGCAGAACCTGGTTTCATTATAGCACAGGCTATCCGGGGTCAATGGGTCCGATGGCACGATCAATCCTGCTTCATGTCATCGCGATCTGCTCCAGTTCATCCAAGAGCCGGCTGCGAAAGGTGCCGATACCGGTTGATTGCTGCTCAGCCTGCTGTCCTGCCCGGACCAGTCCAGCGACGGCGGCCAGCGCTGCAGCGGCCAATTCACCGCGCGTATTTGCAACATCTGCCATCAAAGCCGCTCCCGTTGTCGCTGCAATCAGCGTATTGCTCATACAACCCGCTCCTGTGATGCGAGTCAGCGACAGACAAGCGTGCTCATGAACCAGCCATTCCAGCCGACCCTTGTGTAAAAAAAGGACCCGGTCCCTTTTACCCGTTTCGACCAGAAAAAGCGCCATATTTGCAGGGAATATGGCAAGAAACTGCTGATAGGATGACAATCTTGCCCAAAAGCGGACCGGGTCTGTTTTTGGGCAATGGTCGACTCCGCCGGAGGGTTTGGCTTGGTTTTCGCCAGCGGCAGAGTCTTTGGCTTGGATGAGGGCAGCCAATTCGGTTTCGTTGCCGCGAATGAACATGCAGCAGACCAGTTGGTTTCTTTCGGCCAGGCTGGCGAAACCGGCCAGGCATTCATGGGTGAACTGTAGCCGCCCGGGATAGGCTTGGGCGGCTACGGGATCGATTACGACGGGGATCGGACGGGCGGCAGCGATGGGCAGGGAGGCTTTAATAGCAGCAGCAGCCTGACTGTTGAACGTGCCGAGGTTCCAGACGATGGCATCGGCCTGGCCTGCAGCGAGGCGGGCTTCCTGCGGGTCGAAAGCCATGGTTGGCCGGGCTCCGACGGCATAGGCGGCATTGGCACAATCATTGAGAGTGACCCAATTGGAAATGTGATGGATCAGGGGACGATGCCTGTACACCGGTTCGAATCTGGTTGAGATCTCGTCCATCGTGATTGCCGGATCATTGCCGGGTGACATCTTCAGAAGATGGTCTGCGGTATGTATGGGTATGGGCGGGCAGTGCCATGGCGCGGCGTAGAACCGGCAGGATCAGGGCCGCGATCAGTCCGCCGGCCAGGGTGCTGAGGGCAAAGGGCAGCATGAAGAATGTCGTGCTGGCCGGTGACATGCCGATCAGGTGGCGGGCAACCGGGTAGGCCAGCAGGCTGCCGAGCACACCGGTGCCCACCCATTCGCCGACCAAAGCGGCGCTGTCTTTGCCAGACAACCGGTACAGCCAGCCGGCCAGCAGTGCACCGATCATGCTGCCCGGGAAGGCCAGCAGGGAGCCGACTCCGAACACGTTGCGCAGCAGGGAGATCAGGAACGCATTAGCCAGGGCATAGCCGGGGCCGAGCAGAATCGCACCGAGCACATTGATCAGATGTTGCAGCGGCGCACAGCGACTGGGACCGATCGGGAAGGTCATGAATGGCAGGAAGGATCCCGCAGTGCCCAGAGCGATCAGGACGGCAGACAGTGTCAATTTTTTCAGGTTCAAGGAAGTTGTTCGACGGTTCATGGTTCAGCCTTTCTGGATGGATTCATGCAGGCGGATCGACTGGCCGCCCATGATCTGGTTCATGTTGCGCATGGAGCAGAGCTTGCCACACATGGTGCAGGTCCCTTCTTCCGAGGGCAGTGCACTTTCATGCATGCGGCGTGCTTTTGGGGGATCGATGGCCAGGCTGTACATGGTCTGCCAGTCAACAGCCTGGCGGGCCTGGCTCATCGCCCGGTCCCAGTCGGCAGCGCCTGGAATACCCTTGGCCAGATCAGCGGCGTGGGCGGCAATCCGGGCAGCCAGGATGCCTTCCTTCATGTCATCCTGGTCTGGCAGGCGCAGATGTTCGGCGGGGGTGACATAGCAGAGGAAATCAGCCCCGCTGGCTGCTGCGATGGCACCGCCGATGGCACTGGTGATGTGGTCATAGCCCGGGGCAATATCTGTGACGAGAGGGCCGAGGACATAGAACGGCGCGCCGTGGCAGAGCTTCTTCTGCAGCAGCATATTGGCCGGGATTTCATTCAACGTCATATGGCCAGGTCCCTCGATCATGACTTGGACATGGCGGGACCAGGCCCGGCGGGTCAGTTCACCCAGAGTGACCAGTTCCTCGATCTGCGCCGCGTCCGTGGCATCGGCGATGCTGCCCGGCCGGCAGGCATCCCCCAGGCTGAGCGTCACATCATAGGTTTCACAGATGTCCAGCAGACGGTCGAAATGTTCAAAAAATGGATTTTCCCGGCCGGTCAGTTCCATCCAGGCATAGAGCAGGGATCCGCCGCGCGACACGATATGGGTCACGCGCGGATTGTTGCGGAAGCGCTTAGCTGTGACACGGTTGAGACCGGCGTGGATCGTGACGAAGTCAACCCCGTCTCGGGCATGGGCCGCCACGACACTGAGGAATTCCTCAGCTGTGATCTCCGAAAGTTCCTTGTCCAGAAAACCAATGGCGTCGTACATGGGAACAGTACCGATCATGGCCGGGGAGGTTTCGATCAGCCAGCGCCGGAATGCCACCGTCTGGCCCGCCGAGGACAGGTCCATGATCGCATCTGCCTTGAGCGCCAGGGCGGTGCGGACCTTTTCCTGCTCTTGCTCATACTGGCACAGGTCTGCGGAGATGCCGAGGTTGACATTGACTTTGGTCGTGAGTCCCTGGCCGATCGCACAGCCTGAAAGCGAGGTGTGGTTGCGATTGGCCGGCAGGCAGACGGTCCCGGCTGCGATCCGGTCGCGGATGATGTCCGGTGCCAGCCCTTCTCTTTCTGCAGCCTCGATCATCTGGCGCGTGACGATGCCGCGCCTGGCCGCGTCCATTTGGGTGGTCCAGCTGGGGGAAGTTTTCGAGTTCATGGATCCTCCTGTTCAGATCATGGTGCGGAAAACGGCCGCACGTTTCCGTTTGTTCAAAGCAAGGCCAGCATCTGCTGCTGGACCAGCCGGGCTGTGCCCACCAGGTCTGGCTGCTGGTTGATGGCGCTGATCATGGCGCAGCAGCGGGCACCAGCAGCGACGACCTGCGCAAAATTTCCGGGTCCGATCCCGCCGATCGCCACGTGCGGCAGATCAAGCGTCGTGGCTGACCAGCGGACAAACTCGAGCCCGGCGACCGGGACCCGCAAATCCGCCTTGGTCGTCGTGGCAAAGACAGGACCGACTCCGATGTAGTCGCAGCCGGAGGCAACAGCGGCGCGAGCCTGCTCAGGATTGTGAGTGGACAGGCCGATCCAGAATGGCTGGCCCGGGCGGACTTTGACAGCCAGCTGGCGGGCGACACCAATAGGCAGGTCTTCCTGGCCGAGGTGGACACCATCGGCGCCTGCGGCCAGGGCGATGTCGATCCGGTCATTGACGATCAGAAGGGCTCCCTGCTCATGACAGGCAGCAGCCAAGACCTGGCAGTCAGCCATTTGGTCGACGGTATCTGCGGTTTTGTTGCGATATTGCAGAATTGTCACACCAGCCGCCAGCAGGTCGAAGCCGATGGCCAGGGCCGACCGGCCTGTGCCAGGATCCGGTGAAGCCATACCATACAGGCCACGCAGAGCGGCCGCCAGCCTGGTGCGCGGCTCATTGGCAACTGCTGCCAGACAGTCTGATTCCAATGCATAGGCCTGGTAGCGCATGTCCTCGAAAAAATGCGCCAGCTCTGACTGGCCCAGCATGCGCCCCGTTTCCTCCAGGGACCGCAAACCTTCCTGGATCCGTTTGCAGTTAGCCGTGAGCAAATCCCGGACCACCCCGTGCTGGTGCGCGACCTCGCCTTCAATTTGCAACTGTCTCGAAACCGCTGGACCGCAATCAGATGCAGCATCCCGATGGGTCCACAGCAGATCCGGCAAATCCGGCCTCAGGCGGCCCGGTTCGTGACGCACCTGGTGGCGCAGGATTTTACAGCGTGCGGCCAGGTCAGGATTGGGTGCTGCAAAGCGGAAGCAATCCTCCAGGACGCGCAGTCCTTCACAGATTCGATTGAGATTGGCGTCGATCAGGCGGGCAAAATCCGGCGGTTCCATGGCAAAATCCTTTCCTTGGCTGGCGGTCCTCGGAATTCCGAGACAACCAGAGGTGGCAGATTTTGGACCGGCGGCCGGCAACAAAAAAAGCCCGGCCGCGAATCGCCGGACTTTGCAAATCCCTCATCAAGAGAGTGTAAAGTGCAGACTTCCTTCGCTGGCATGATCCAGATCAGGTTCTACGGGTCGAAGCGTGGTGCTCCCTCTCAGCCTTTCGGCTCCCCGGTCCAAAATTTATCTTTGCCGGCCGTCTTGCGACCGACAGGGTCATTATGAACATGCAAAAAAGGAGTTGTCAAGCCCTGCGAGTGGTAACTTTTTTACCGACGAAGGAGCGAAAACTGGGTTACAATGGAAAAAACATCACCTTGGAGGACCTGCTACCGATGCCCATGCTGACTTACTCCCCGTATACTTTGAAGAACCTGAATTTGAAGAACCGGATTGTCATGCCGCCGATGTGCATGTTTTCCAGCGATGAAAGTGGCATGGTCAAGGATTTCCATCGCCTGCATTATCCGACCCGGGCGCTGGGTGGAGTTGGC
>CAZCMX010000008.1:1735-54247 GCA_964499985.1 uncultured Mageeibacillus sp. | reverse complement strand
TTCGCGCGCACATCACCCCTCGCGTCACCTCCCTCCCAGTCATGATCCGGTATTGACCTTGTCATTGAACCGGGCTGCGGAACGTTTTATACTGTGGCAATGCTGTATGATCGTATCAAACAACTGAAGGCTTGGCGGGGACGCTGGTTTGGCCTTGCTGCCGTTTTGTGGCTGGGGCTGATGTTCTGGTTTTCCAATCAACCCGCTTCTGAATCCTCCCAGCTCAGTGGCAGTCTCCTGCTATGGCTGGCTGACCGGACGGCAGGCTTCGTTCCCGCATCGGTTTTTGGATCACCGCTGGCCCAGACGGTCATCCGTAAATCAGCCCATTTCCTGAATTTTGCGGTTTTGGGGGTCTGGGTGACGCTGGCGGACCGGCAAAGGGCATCCTGGCGCTTGCTGGTGCTGGGTTTTCTGGCGGCAGCTTTCGATGAGGCACACCAGATCTTTGTTCCCGGCCGGTCGGCAGAGCTGCGAGATGTCCTGATCGATCTGACTGGATTTACGGTCGGAATGGCATTCGTGCATGGCGTATCAGCCTGCCGGTCCTGGCTGAAGCAGAGCCGGGCCCGTTGAGATTCTTTGCGCCAGGAAACGCCATATTTTGCTAAAATGAGAGCAGAGCCTGTGCCTTTGGTCAAAGGGGGCATCCGGATGCAAAGCTTGCACGGTAAATACAATTCAGCCAAAGTATTTTCGGACACCATCGAGGAAGAAGCGTTAAGCCAGATCCGGCACCTGCTGGACCAGCCGTTTGTGGCCGGCAGCCAGATCCGGATCATGCCGGATGCGCATGCCGGAGCGGGCTGTACGATCGGCACGACGATGACGATTACGGACAAGGTCGTGCCCAATCTGGTCGGTGTCGACATTGGCTGTGGCATGGAAACAGCTGTCCTGGGGCGCTGTCACCTGGATTTGCGTGAGCTAGATACCTTTATCCACCTGAATATCCCGTGTGGATTTGCCACACGCCAGAAGCCGCATGCCTTGAGTCGCAAGATTGAACTCGGCGAGCTGCGCTGCCACAAGACCGTCAATGTGAAACGGGCGGAGCTGAGCATCGGGACATTGGGCGGTGGTAACCATTTCATCGAAGTCGACCAGGATGAGGATGGTCAATTGTACCTGGTTGTCCACAGTGGCAGCCGCAATCTGGGCAAGCAGGTGGCCGAGCATTACCAGAACGAGGCGGCCCGGCGTCTGCGCGGACAGGTGGACCATGCCCTGGCCTATTGCGAGGGGGAATTGCTGCGGGATTACCTGCATGATATGGCGCTGGTCCAGCACTATGCCGATCTGAACCGCCAGGCGATGCTGCAGGACATGTTGCAGTGGTTCAGCCTGCCAGTTATTGACCGCTGGACGACGGTGCATAATTACATCGACCTGGATTCAATGATCCTGCGCAAGGGAGCCATTTCCGCCCGCAAAGGCGAGCGGGTCCTGATTCCGATCAATATGCGTGATGGCAGCCTGATCTGCACCGGCAAGGGCAATGCCGACTGGAACTGTTCCGCGCCACATGGAGCCGGTCGCCTGATGAGCCGGCATGAAGCGCGGCGCAAAATCCGCCTCTCGGACTATGAACAAAGCATGGCCGGGATTTACTCGACAACCATCGACCCGAGTACGATCGACGAGGCCCCTTTTGCTTATAAGCCGCTGGCAGAAATTGTCGCCAATATCCAGAATACGGTCACGATTGACCGCCAGATCCGGCCGATATACAATTTCAAGGCAGCAGAGTGACCCAAGGCTCGTCTGCAGCATTTTTTCGCCAGGAGTCAGGCGAGTCAGGACCGGTTCACCCCATGCCGAATGAATTTTCCTTTGCAGTCATCTTGCTGGTTTCAACATTGACCCCAGGACCGAATAATATCTTGTCCATGACCCGGGCCGCCCAAGTCGGCTTTCGCAACAGTTTCCGCCTCAATCTGGGCATGTACGCCGGATTTATCGCCGTGATCGGCCTGGTCACAGCGTTCAATTATTACCTGACGAATGCCCTGCCAGCGATCAAGCCCGTCCTGCAAATCATCGGTACGGTCTATATCCTGTGGCTGGCTTTCACCATCGTCTGGGGCCCCAAAAAAGGAAAAGCCAGCGCACCTTCAGCCGCTGGCAGTTTCCTGACCGGATTTTCAATGCAGTTTATCAATCCGAAGGTGATCATTTTCACGCTGACCATTGTCTCGACTTTTGTTGCACCTTACTACTCTGATCCACGGGTCCTCGCCATCTTTGTCCTCATCCAGGCGACGATGGGTTTCCTGGCGACCTGTAGCTGGGGGCTATTTGGCAGCCTGTTCAACCAGCTGTTTGTCAAGCATGCTCGGCCGATGAATCTGATCCTGGCTGTCCTTCTGGCTGGCAGCGCCTTGTCGCTCTACATGTAAAGACCTGAGCCAGTCTCAGTAGGCCCGTTCCAGGCTGCCATCCCCGGCCACGATCATCGGTGCCCAGGCCAGGACCAGAGCCTGGACCTGGATATTCTGCTTGGTCGGCCGGACCAGGGTGCGGGTGATTTCCAGGCGGTCTGGATCATAGCGCTCCGCGAGGGCGGCCACTTCGGCCTCCACCGACTGCTGCAGATCCGCCAGATCCTGGCGATAAACCTCGACCGAATCTTTGGAACGGGCAATGTCACCTTGTTCCTTCATGGCTCGGCTGGCGCCTCTGGCTGCCGTCGTCGCCCGGCCCAGCGAAGACGTGCTGACCTTCTTTTTGCCCATGAAAGCGCTGAAAATGGTCGCCCCTATCGAAATCGCAGTTTGCATCTGCTGCTGGCGGGCCTGCTGTTTTTCGCGGTCCACCGCCTGCTCCGCCTTGCGGATTTTTTCCTCGAGGGATGCGATCTTGACGGCATATTTCTGGCGCAGCTGGTCGATGGCTTCGTCGCGGGCCTCACGGGCTGTCTGGGTCAGGCGGATCTTGAAATCACGCTCGGACTCCTGGGCGGCGGCATTGAGCTTCAAGGCCGGACATTGCAGGATTTCAATTTCGCAGGTCTGGTACAACCATTGCTTGTAATCCCGGTTCCAGGCGGTATAGCTGGCTGCTTTGGCGGCGGCCGCTGGTAAATCGGCAAAGGCCAGTCCTGCCTGTGGCTCCTGCTCCAGGTCTGCCAAGGGCAGATCGAGGGACTCAGCCTGGTCCCAATTGACGGGGACCAAGGTGTCCTGGAGGGGGACCAGTGTGGTGACTGCATGCGTCTCGAGGCTGCCGGTCTTGTCGGTTTTGTAAAGGGCCTGAGCCGATCCCAGCAACATCGGCTGATAGATGGCCGTGGCATTTCTCTGCCGGAGGGGCAAAAAGGCCTGCTGGATGCCCTGCGGCAGCAAGGGTGGTGTCCGTCCCTGCCCGCGGGAGGGGTCGATAGCCGCAGCAGGGGATGCTGCAAAAACTGGCGCAGGGGCGCCGGCAGGAACCGGCGCGGGCACGGCAGGCATGGCTGCTGGAGCATCAGGTTTGGCACCTGCCCCTGCAGTGGCATTCTGGGCCAGGCGCTGCAGCTGCGGGCGCGTCAGGGGGCCGCACAGATAGGACATCGTCCAGCGGGTCTGGAACAGCTGCGGCTCATCATCATGGACATTGTGCAGCAAGAAGGTCCGGTTGCCGAGGCCGGAGAGGATCTTCTCCATCCGGGTCCGGTCAAAAGCCTGGCCCTGGGCAGCTGAAGCGCCCTCAAGTCCTTCGAGCACCCGGAGCTTGTCACGTTCAGTCTGCAGGCGTCCGATGAACCAGGTTCCGGTATTGGCCAAGCCTTTATAGTCAAGATCGACCGGATTCTGGGTCGTCAAGACAATACCGAGGCCATAGGCCCGGGCTTGCTTGAGCAAGGTCAGGAGCGGTGCTTTGGTGGGCGGATTGGCCACCGGCGGGAAATAGCCAAAAATCTCATCCATGTACAGAATTGCCCGCAGGCTGTTCGAGCCGGACTGGCGGCGCATCCAGCTGATGGTCTGGTTCAAGAGCAAAGTCACAAAGAACTGGCGTTCGCTTTCACTCAAATGCGCAATCGAGAAGATCGCCAGGCGTGGCTTGCCCGTTGCCGTATGCAGAATGCGGTCAAGGTCGAGCGGCTCACCCTTGAGCCAGCCGGCAAAGGATGGTGAGGCCAGCAGATTGTTGAATTGGAGAGCCAGGGCCAGACGGTCATTGGCCGGATAGAAGGTGTCAAGCGGCAAAATCCCGACCTGGTTAAAGGGCGGTGCCTGGATTCGGGCGATCAGGCTGGCCAGATCCAGGTCGTTTCCCTGCTGCCAGTCCTGGAGCAATATCGTGGTCAGCAGGATATGGTCGCGGCTTTTAACCGGATCGGCATCGAGTCCCAAAAGACCCAGCAGGCTGGCCGCAGCGCCCGCTGCCTGCTCCCGCAGCAGCTCGTCATCCGCAAGGATTGCCGGTGGCGGTGCGGCGAAGGACTTGAGGATCGAAACAGGTACGGCGGCCGTGCTGCCCGGCGTATAGAGGGCTAGCTCCGCCGTCTGGCGCAGGCGCCGGATCCGTTCGCCATCCTGGCCCCAGTCCTGGAGCCCCTTGCGCCAGAGCTCAGCTTGACCTTGGGCATAGGACTCCACCGTCTGGCCTTTGCGCTCGGCATCAGCCGCCTGGACCCAGGGCAGGAAATCTTCTGCCGCCAGGTCGGGGAAAGTCAGCAAAAGGTTGGCCATATCCCCTTTGGGGTCGATGATGATCGCCGGCACAGAATCCAGGGCAGCCTCTTCCAGCAGGCCAATGCACAGGCCAGTCTTGCCACTGCCAGTCATGCCGACACAGACGGCATGGGTGGTCAGGTCCTTGGCATCATAGAGCAGATATCCGTCCTGGGGATTCAGCGTTTGGGGGTCACAGGGCCTGCCCAGGTAAAAAGCACCCAGTTTTTCAAAACCATCCATCGGGAAATGCCTCGCTTCCTGCTGCCTGCCCTCCAACCTGCGGCCAGCAGGTATCATGGCAAGCGGTTTAATCCAGTCCTGACTTGATTTTAAGCTTGTCTGATCGATCGGACAAGGCTGCTGTGCTATAATCGAGTCACTCGTGCGCACCAGGAGGACTAGCCAGATGACTATCTCAAACCAAGCTGCTTATGAAAAATACCAGCACGTGCTGGACCAGGAAAAATCCCTGGTCTTTCGTTCATTTTCCCGGGCCGATGCGCTGGCTCTGGGCATGCTCATGCTGGAAGAAGCAAAAGCCTATCCCGACCCCATCGCCGTCGAGATCACAATCAATGGCCTGGTCGTTTTCCGCCATTTCACTGACGGCTCGCTCCAGGACAGTGAGCTCTGGCTCCAGCGCAAGCGCAATTCGGTCGACCAGATGGCCATGTCCTCTCTGAGATTCCTGTATTGGCTGGAGATGTCTGGCAAGACCCTGCAGGACCGGAAACTGGATCCGGATGACTATGCCGCTGGCGGCGGCGGTTTTCCCATCGTCCTGGAGGGCACGGGGATGATTGGCTCAGTCTGTCTCTCCGGCTTGCCCAATCACATCGATGATCACCAGATTGTGGCCGCTGCCCTCAAAGCATTGCAGTCCAGGAAGGCAGGCCACTGACACCATGACCTTGCTGGAGCTTTTCCTGATTGCAGTCGGTTTGTCCATGGATGCTTTTGCTGTCGCCCTGTGCAAGGGCCTATGCATGAAAAAGCTTGATTATCGCCAGGGACTGACCATTGCAGCCTTTTTTGGTATTTTCCAGGGCGGCATGCCCCTGATCGGCTGGCTTTTGGGCCGCCAGTTTTCCGTTTATATCAATCGCGTCGACCATTGGCTGGCCTTCATCCTGCTTGCCCTGATCGGTGCCAAGATGATCCATGAAGCGTTCAAGAAGGACGCTGAGGACCCGCATTGCGAGATCCGGCTCGACCTGCGCGAATTGACGGTCCTGGCCGTCGCGACCAGCATCGATGCCCTGGCTGTGGGGATCACCTTCGCCTTCCTCGCCGTTGATATCCTGCCGGCTGTCAGTTTTATCGGAGTCACGACCCTGGTTCTCTCCTTCGCAGGCGTCGTGATCGGCAACCGGTTTGGCCTGGCCCTGAAAAGCAAGGCCGAAATCGCCGGCGGCAGCGTCCTGATCCTGATCGGCCTGAAAATCCTCCTCGAGCACCAGGGAATCCTGGTGCTTTGAGCACCCAGGGAATCCTGGTGCTTTGAGCACCCAGGGAATCCTGGTGCTTTGAGCACCCAGGGAATCCTGGTTTTCTGAGCGACTAGCCAGCCGTTTCCTGCTTACCCGTGCCGTGCGTCCCCTCGGGGGCCACGGTGCTTTTTTGCGCTGTCATGCGGATGGCTTCCCGGGCTGTCACCCACTGGCGGACCAGGGTATAGGCGACGGACATCAGCGGGATGAACAGGATCATGCCCATGACGCCAAACAGGCCACCTCCGACGACGACGGAAACCAAAACCCACAGGGCGGGCAGGCCGATTGAGCTGCCGACCACGCGTGGATAGATCAAGTTATTTTCCAGCTGCTGAATCACCAGGAACAACAGGACAAAGGCCAGGGCCTGCCAGGGATTGATCAGGAGGATCAGGAAAGCGCCTACGACGAGCGCGATATAGGCACCGACCATCGGAATCAGCGCGGTGACGGCGATCAGGACAGCGATCAGCAGCGCATAGGGGAATTGGAAAACAGCCAGGATCACCAGGAAAATCAGGCCGAGAATGATGGCCTCCAGGAACTGGCCGGCAAAAAAGGCACCAAAGGTCTGGTGCGACAAGGCCAGGACCGAGCGAATCTGGCTGCTGGCTTTGGGCGTGACAAGGGCATTGAGCAGCCTAAGACTCTGGTCCTGCAGCTTTTCCTTGGCCAGCAACAGGTAAATCGCAAATATCAGGCTGAGGATAAGGGAAACGAACCAGCCAAAAGCCGAGGCGAGCCAGTTGAATGTTGAATTGAGCCAGCCACCCCCCTGCCCTTGCAGCACAGCCAGAAACCAGGCCAAAAGGTCAGCGGAGCTCAGCTTGAGGGTGCTGGCCAGATCGTATAGCCAGGGATGGTCAGCTGTCGTCTGGTTGATCCAGGTCTGAGTCTGGGCCAGGAGCCCCGGCATCCGGCTGCTCAGATCGGCGATGCTGGCGATGACTTGCGGCACCACCAGGGCCATGACGGCCGCCAGCAGCAGGAGCGTGATCAGCAAGGTCAGGCCAAGGCAGAGCGGGCGCAGCCAGCGGCCAGGTCGTTGGGCTGTCCGGTGGCCGAGGAATCGCTCGAGGGCGCGCAGCGGCAGATTCAATAAATACGCAAAGGCCATGCCCAGGAGAAGGGGCATGGCCACAGCGAGCAGTTTTTCCAGATAGGACAGGACATCTGCCAGATGGCTGAGCAAGAAATACACCGTCACGACGGCAAGCAGGGAAAGGGTCAATGTCCGTGGCGTGAAACGGCTGGTGTCTGGTCTGTCCATGATTCCCTCGATAGGGCGCGGCTGATTTGCCTGCTGGCAGGCCGCGCCCTGGCTGGAACCATTATACCTGATGGACGATGGTTTTTTCCTTCTTCAGCATTTTGAGCTCATGGAGGAGCTTGGTATCGTCAACGGTCAGGCCATCGAGGGTCATGTAGATGTCCGATGTCGGGTGGTTGCCCTTGAGGCGGATCGCCTTGACTTCGACAAAAGCATCCATCTTGTTCTTGTTGATCAGGGCCAGGAGCTCGCTGTATTTGTCGCGCGAGCCTTTACCGGCGCAGGAGTCACAAAAGCAAATGGTCAGCTCATGCGTCATGAAGGCGGAATTGCCCTTGTTTCTCACCATGCTGGTGACCCCATCGCCGAGGCGGGCATGGTAATGGGTGTGCAGCAGCTCATGGGCCAGCTCGGAATTCGGTTCACCATAGAAATCGTCATACAGGCGCAAAATGTCGGGGTTTTCCTGCGATTTCCGGTAGGTCGAGGTCTTGTCGATATTGACCAGGACAGCCTGGCGGTTGTCGAGGGCATCGATCTTTTCCGGGACAGGATGGCCGGCGCCACAGATGCAGCCGCCCGGGCAGGCCATGACTTCAATCAGGTCATAGCCGACATCCTCACCCTGGATGATCTTGTGGATGATCGGCTCGGCATTATGCAGGCCGGAAATGACCGCGACCCGGACGGTTGTCCCGGCGGCATCAATGGTCGCTTCCTTGACGCCTTCGAAGCCACGGATGGTCTCAAAGTCGAGATGCTCGGTCAATGGCTTATTGGTCAGCTTCTCGACGGCCATGCGCAGGGCCGCCTCAGCTACACCACCGGACGCACCGAACAGGATGCCGGCACCGGTCACCTGCTTGTATGGCTCGTCAAATTCGCAGGGCACGATTTCTGAAGCATCGATGCGGGCCTGGTGCTTCATCTCGAGCAATTCAGTTGTCGTGAGGACCGCATCGACGTCGCGGTTCTTGCCGACGGCAAATTCCGGACGGGCGGCCTCGTATTTCTTGGCCAGGCAGGGGACGACCGAGACGACGAAGAGATCTTTGCGGTCAATGCCGGCGATTTTGCCACCAAAGTGGTTCTTGACCGTGGCGCCCATCATCTGCTGCGGGCTCTTGGCCGTGGAAAGGTGCGGAATCAGCTCAGGATAGCGGCGTTCGACCAGGTTGACCCAGCCGGGGCAGCAGGAGGTGAACTGGGGCATCACGCCACCGCTATTGACGCGGTTCAAAAACTCGGTGGTTTCTTCGACGATCGTCAGGTCAGCTGCGAAGGTGAAGTCGAAGACCTTGTCAAAACCGAGGGATTTGAGCATGCCGGCCGTAAACGGGGCGGCTTCATTGAAGGTCTTGCCATAATGCTGGGAAATCACGCTGCGGACAGCCGGTGCCACGAAGGCGACAACGGTCTTTTTCGGATTGTGGATGGCGCGGAAGACGCGGTCGCGTTCACGCTTATAGTCCAGGGCACCGCAAGGGCAGGCATTGACGCATTGGCCACAGCTGACGCAGTCGGTCTGGTCCAAAGGCAGGCCACTCTTGGTGCCGACCAGCTGGCGGCCCTGCTTGATGTAGAAGGTCAGGATATCCGGGCCTTCGATTTCGGCGCAGGCGGCGATACAGCGGCCGCAGGAAATGCATTTGTTGTGGTCACGGATGATGAACGGATGGTCCTCGACAATCGGGATATAGGGACGGTCATGGACCGGTTCACGATAATCGATGCCATGGCTGGTCGCCTCATTGCGGAGGTTGCAGTCATAACGCTCGGCACAGCCGCATTTGAGGCAGCGGCGGGCTTCGGTGACGGCGGCATCCTCGGACAGGCCGAGCTCGACTTCGACGAAATTGTCCTTGCGGGCAGCGATTTCAATGGCCGGCATCTGGGCGCGGCGGAATTTCGGCCGCTCTTCAAATTCCCAGCGGGGCAGGTCTTCCATCGAGCCACGGCTGCAGCTGTAGTCGACATTGGACTCCCGGACATAGCCGATATTCAGATAGCTGTTCATGGCCGAGGCGGCACGGCGGCCAGCAGCGACGGCCTGGATGACGGTGGCCGGACCGGTGACGCAGTCACCACCGGCGAAGATATTGTCTTCGGAGGTCTGCGAGGTCTTGCCATTGATTTCGATATCGCCCCATTTGTTCAGCTTGACCGGCAAGTCATTGTACAGGAACTGGGTATTGGTGCTCTGGCCGATCGCGCCGATGATGGTGTCGGCTTCGATGATGGTCTCGCTGCCTTCGATCGGGACCGGACGACGGCGACCCGAGCGGTCTGGCTCACCCAGCTGCATGCGGATGCATTCGAGGTTTTTCCGGCCATTGTCACCCATCGTGATCTTGGTCGGGGCCATCAGGAAGATCATTTCAACCCCTTCGTGCAGGGCTTCCTCGACCTCGTAGGCTTCGGCTGGCATTTCTTCCTGGGTGCGGCGGTAGACAAGCTTGACGGACTTGGCGCCCTTGCGGAGGGCTGTGCGGGCACAGTCAATTGCCGTATTGCCACCACCGACGATCACGGTATCACCAAGATTGATTTCGCGGCCATGGGTGACCTGCTCGAGGTAGTTGATGCCCAGCATGACGCCAGCCAGGTTTTCACCTTCAATGGACATCGGCGTGGCACGCCAGGAACCGATCGCCAGATAGACGGCGTCAAAGTCATGGTGCAGGTCTTCGAGGCTGATATGGGTGCCGAGCGCCTTGCCGGTGACGATCTTGACCCCAAGGGACCGCATGGTGTCGATTTCCTTGTCCAGGGTGGCCTTGGGCAGGCGGTATTCCGGAATGCCATAGCGCATCATGCCGCCGGCAAACTGCTGGCGTTCAAATACGGTGACTTCATGGCCATTGATCGCGCTGTAATAAGCCGCCGCCAGACCCGAGGGGCCGGCTCCAACGACCGCGACTTTCTTGCCGGTGGGGGCAGATTTGGCAGGCAGCCAGGCCTGCTCACGGGCCATGTCCCAGTCAGCCGCAAAACGCTTGACATGGTTGATGGCGACCGGTGTATCGACGAGACTGCGCCGGCACTGAGCTTCGCAAGGATGGGGGCAGACGCGGCCGCAAACGACCGGGAAGGGGTTCTTGTCTTTGATGATCCGGACTGCGGCCTCATAATTGCCATTGCTGACCTGGGCCAGATAACCCTGGATATCGATATTGGCCGGGCAGGTCTGGACACAAGGGGCGACACAGTCGGCGTTGTGGTCGCTCAGCAACTGCTCCAGGCGGATCCGGCGGTAGCCTTCCAGCTTGGGGCTGTTGGTGGTGATCACCATGCCAGCTTTGATCGGAGTCTGGCAAGCCTTGACATCGCGTTCCTTGCCCTTTTCACCCACTTCGACGACACAAAGGCCGCAATTGCCGTTAGCCCGGTCGAGTCGGATGTCGTAGCACAGATGCGGTATATTGACGTCTTCCTGCAACAGGGACTGCAGAATGGTCAGATTGTCAAAGACCTCCATCTCGCGGCCATTGACGGTGACCTTGATGCGATTCTTATTAGATAGTGATTTCATGCTCTCCCTCACCTTGATCTGTGGCAAATCTCAGGCTGACGTTAAAACAAGCCGTTATTTGTCACGTATGTTACCAACAAATCCATTATAGCGAAAAGTTGGTTGGATGCAATCCAAATCCGCCCATCCAGGCAATTTTTTTGAGTATTTACAGCCTGTTTTATCCACTACTGATGCAAACGATCGCCATTATAACCATAAACCACCAAAAACATGATCAAAAAACACCATATTACGATCATAAATTGGAAACGTTTTCGATAAGGTTGCCTGTTGAGAAGGTCCGGCCGGGAGGCCGGCGGACGGGGTCGTGAGCGGCGGTGGGGGCGCGCGGGTCTTCGCGCGCACATCACCTCCCACGCCGCCTCTGACCGCCGATGGGATTTCCGTTGACAGGACAACCTGGCTGAATCAGAATGGACAGGAAACTTGAATCCTGCTGTGAGGTTCTGACACCGTGTTGATGGTCAGCCTGGCCGCCACTGGCCTTCCACCTTTGCCCGAAGCCCTGTTTTTTTCGATTTTTACCGGCATCTTTGCGGTTTTTTCAGCTCAGTGGGTGGCGACCGGCAGCTTTTCTGGCGCTTTGCGCTGGGTCCGGCACCAGTTCCCGGCCTTTGTGGCCTCCATTCCTGCGGCTGCGGCTATCCCGCTTTTGATTGCCGCTTTGACCAATCGTTTTTGGCCCGGGTTCAGTCTGGGCTATTTTCTCTGCTATGTCGTGGCCAAAGCAGACCAGGTCAAATATGAAACTGCCCTGACTCATTTTCTCTGGTCGGATTTATTCAAGACCAGCGATCCGGGGAAATTCCGCGAGCTGATCAGCCATTATATCCGGCCGGCCTTTTTTCTGCCAATGTTGCTCGGTCAGCTGCTGGGAAACGGTTTGCTCTATGCCGGTTTCGGCCGGGGCTTCCTGGCTGGACCGGGAGACGCAGAGGGCCGTTTGCTGGCTGCCCTGGCCGGCCTTGGGCTTTTGGGTCTGTACTGGAACTACGGACATCTGGCCACCCGGGCAAGGGTCCAAAAATGGCTGCACCTGCCGGTTCTTTCGAGTGCGGACTATGACCAGAATGTCCGCTGGCATGGGAGCTGGCTGGCTTTTTTTGCCCATATCCAATTGGTGGCGATCGACCAGGACCAGCCCGCCTGCTATACTTCGGAGCAAGCCAGGACCATCCAGAGTCTATTGGATTCCTATGCCGGGCCGGCGGCCCAGACACCTGCCATGGAAAAGCCAACGATGATCGTCCTGGCGGTCGAGGCCCTGTGGGACATCGCCCGGATCCGGGGCCTGGAGTTTGCCGATGATCCCCTGCAGGCTTTCCGGGCGGACTATGCGGGCGATGTCACGGCCAGCTGCTTTGCCGGACTGACTGCCAATTCCGAATTTGAATTTCTAACCGGACTATCCATCCGGGCTCTGCATGATTCCGCCTGCCCCTTCATCAAGATCACCCACCCCCTCCCCGCCCTGCCGGCCCATCTGCGGCAGCAGGGCTATCGGACATCGGCGATCCACAGCTATACCCGGACTTTCTATGACCGCGACAAGGTCTATGCCCATCTCGGTTTTGACCGGTTTGACGGGCTCGAGGAATTGACAGCCCAGGGCTATGCCCGGTCCAAGGGCTGGTATATGGCAGATGAAGCCCTGGTCGAGCCGATCCTGGCCCAGTTGCAGCAAACAGCCGGCCCGCAGCTGATCTATGCCCTGACCATGCAAAACCACGGTCCCTATGCGCCGGACCGCTATACAGCCCAGGAACTGGAGGTGGCTGCGAGTCCTCGTTTCCTGGCTGGGCTGGACATGACTGCCGGGGATCGCCGGGCAGTCATCAATTATACCCAGGGTCTGCTGGATGCCGGCCGGCTCTATGGAAAAATCCGCCAGCAGATTGAGCAGCTCGACCGGCCAGTGCTCTTGCTGGCATTCGGTGATCATCTGCCGGGGATCGGTGAGCACTCTGGCTATCGCCTGATGCTGCAATCCGGCATGGCGACCTCCGTCAAAGACCCTGCCCTGTACCAGGTGCCTGTCTTCTACCATGCCAATGCCGCAGCCCGGGACAGGGGATATGCGAAGTCTCTCGAGCTCCGGCAGGACAATTCTGGCCACTGGCCGGACTTTGCCGTTCTGGGGGCCAGGCTTGTCCAGGCATCTGGTCTGCCACTGCCTCCCTTGCAGCAGATGGTCCTGGACCTGCACCAGTCCGCGCCGCCCATGAAAAAAGCCTCAGGCGAATCCCGGGAGGATCTGCGCAAGGCTTATGAATGGATCCAGTATGACTGGCTCTGGGGGAAAGGCTATACGCTGCCCCGATAAGGCTCAAAGATGCAGGCGAATCCCTTCATCTTGGGCCAGGATTTTCAATTTGTCGACCTTTTCCGGATTACCGAGGACAATCAGAGCATCGCCTGCGCCCAGGCTCTCACTGGCCTGAGGGTTGAAAACCATGGTCCGGCTGCCGGATTTCTTGATCGCCATGACGATCAGCCCGGTCCGGTCGGGAATCCTGGCCTCGCGCAGGGTCAGGCCGCAAAACTCCGAGCCCTCGCCGAGCAAGATTTCCTCCAGGTTGAACTCTTCGTCGCCGGCATAGGTGACGACATCGAGAAAGGAAAAGATCGAAGGCCTGAGAACCATGGCGGCCATGCGCCGGCCACCGATCTCATTGGGGGAGATCGTGCGGTCAGCCCCAGCCATGCGCAATTTCTCATGAGCATGGGGTTCAATCGCCCGGGAAATGATATACAGCTTGGGATTAAGGTAGCGGGCAGTCAGGATGGTGAAGACATTTTCCGTGTCTGATGACAGGGCACAGATCAGGCCCTCGGCGTTTCGGATATTGGCCTGCTCGAGGGCCGATTCATGGGTCGGATCGCCATGGATCGCCAGAATGCCCCGGTTGTGGAATTCGCGGATTTTCTCCTCCCGCAGGTCGACTACGACATAGGGCACCTTGCCTGCCGAAAGCTGGGCCATGACATTCTGGGCCGTTTCCCCGGCGCCACAGACAATATAATGATTGTGCAAAGCTCTGATCCGGTTATCCATGCGACGCCTCCGCCAGACTGTCTGGAGCTGGCCCTCCGTCAGGAATGCCACCAGACTGGTCAAAGCATAGCCCACAAACCCCAGTCCGGCGAAAATGATGAAGACGGTGAAGATCTTGGCCGCTTCCGAAAGCTCGGCAACCTCTTTGAAACCGACCGTTGCGATGGTGATCACGGTCATGTAGAAGGCATCGAGTACACTGACCTTGAGCAAAGCGGTATAGCCGATGGTGCCGATGATCATCAGGACCAGAAAAAAGATCAGGACCAGAATCAGACTCTTATGCTCACGCACCATAGAAACACCTCATGGCCTGAGGAAGATGCCTGTCAAGGAAGGTCAGGGCAGGAAAAATCCCTCCAGCCCAGGGGCGAAGGGATTTGTCAGCGCCATTCCAGTCGAAAAGGCTGTTTGGGGATCAGAAATTTCAAACCGAAGCTTCCGGCAAATCTCTGACTTCAAAAAAGTTGTTCAGCTCGAAAAGCAGCTTCTCGACATCAATACCGTGGACCATGCAGGCTTCTTCAATGGTTTCGCCGGACGCCATTGCGCAGCCCAGGCAATGCAGGCCATTTTTGAAGAAAATCGGCACGGTGCCCCGGTCAAGGTTGAGCACGTCCGAAATGATCATTTCTTTAGTTACTTCCATGGTAATCCTCCTGTGCTATTCGCACGCCGCTATTTTACACCAGCCAGGGGCTCTCTGGCAACCGGCAGCGCCCAGGCTGCCGGGCCGCTGTCATAGAGGTTATTGCCCTGGGTATCGATCAGGACAATGACGGGGAAATCCTCGACCTCGAGGCGCCGGATGGCTTCGGCTCCGAGGTCGGCATAGGCGATGACCTCGGCCTTTTTGATCCGTTGGGCCAGCAGGGCCCCGGCCCCACCTGTTGCGCCCAGATAGACTGCCCCCTGGCGTTTCATGGCCTCAATCACCGCCGGCGAGCGGGCGCCTTTGCCGATCATGCCGACCAGTCCGAGCTCGATCAGGCGTGGGGCATAGGCATCCATGCGGCCGCTGGTGGTCGGCCCGGCGGAGCCCACCGGGAGACCGGGGCGGCCGGGGCAGGGTCCGGCATAATAAATCGTCTGGCCGGACAATTCGAAGGGCAGGGGTTCACCCGCATCGAGGGCGGCGACCAGGCGTTTGTGGGCGGCATCGCGTGCCGTATACATGACACCGGACAAAGACAGCAGGTCGCCGGCTTTGAGCGACTGGACCGTGGTCTTGTCGAGGGGCAGTTGCAAAGGGATCCGTTCCATGTGATATGCTCCGTTTCCTGGCAAATGATCAGGGCTCAAGGACTGATGATGTGGCCGATGGCCCAGTTATAGCTTCAGAGTGGCATGCCGGGTGGCATGGCAGCTCATATTGACAGCCACTGGCAGTCCGGCGATATGAGTGGGATACGCTTCGACATGGATCGCCAGGGCAGTCATCCGCCCACCCAGGCCCCCGGGACCGATGCCGGTCGCATTGGCCAGGGTGAGAAGCTCCTGCTCCAGCTGGTGCAGATGAGGCTGCGGATTGTGACTGCCAACCGGTCGGAGCAAGGCTGCCTTGGCCAGCTCGGTCACTTTTTCCAGAGTGCCGCCCAGGCCAACGCCGACGATGATCGGCGGGCAGGGATTGGGGCCGGCGGCGCGGATCGTGTCGATGACGAACTGGCGCACGCCCTCGACACCAGCCGATGGGCTGAACATTTTTACGGCGGACATGTTTTCACTGCCAAACCCCTTTGGTGCAACGGTGATCTCCAGCTCATCCCCCTCGACAATGTCATAGTGGATGACTGCCGGCGTATTATCGCCCGTATTGACCCGCAGCAGGGGATCCGCGACAACCGAAGCTCGCAGATAGCCCTCGCGGTAGCCTTGGGCCACCCCGGCATGGATGGCAGTTGTCAGGGAGCCCCCAGTCACCTGAACCGCCTGGCCGATCCGGACAAAAACGACCGCCATGCCCGTATCCTGGCAGATAGCCAGGCGTTGTTGCCTCGCCAGGGCGGCATTTTCTATCAATTCCTCCAGGATCGCCTGGCCGGACGGGGAAGGCTCGGTTTGCCGGGCCGCTTCCAGCGCGGCCTCGATGTCCGGACTCAATTCGATATTGGCTTGCTGGCATAAAAAAGCGACTGCATCCGTGATCTTCTGGCAATCGATTGATCTTTGCATCGTGAATAATATCCTCATTTCCCTGGCGTCATTTCAGCAGCATCCTGCCATGGCCGGTTCCGCCAGGCCACTCATTCCATGCAACACTGTATTATAGCGGACTGCCTTTATTTTGTCAGTCCTGTCCAAGAAAACCGTTATTTTCCTTGCATGACCTGTAAATTCTGTTCATTTGGACTGGAAATCGAGCGGGTCATGGCTTGACACTTGAATTCATTGCGTACAATAATATCAGGAGTAAAAACTGCCTGAAGGAGGCTCCAAAATGAACAAGACAGACCTGATCGATGCCGTCGCTAAATCAACTAAGCTGAGCAAAAAGGACAGCGAAAATGCCATCACTGCCGTCCTTGACTCCATTTCGGACGCTTTGTCGAAGGACGACAAAGTCGTGCTCGTTGGTTTCGGAACCTTCGAAGTGAGAAAGCGTGCTGCCCGCAAGGGTCGTAACCCCAGCACCAAGCAAGAGATCAAGATCCCGGAGTCCAAGGCCCCCGTATTCAAGGCTGGCAAAGGTCTCAAAGACAAAGTCAACGGCTGATCCCAAGCCTCTCGGACTCCCGCTGACAGATTATTGTATCCGGAGTTCATTCCCCAGGCACTTGATAGCTGTCCATGGTTGTTTCGGCGACCATGGGCAGTTTTATTTGCCGGCTCCAGAGGATGACCAGTTCATTGACCTCGTCACACATCCGGCTGATCGCCGATGTATTGGAAATGGGAGGTTCCGGGCTATTGCGGGTTTTCAGGCAATAGCGGATATCCCGCTCAATCTGGCTGAATGGCACCTTGAATTCTTCAGCGACCAGTGGGTAGAGATTTTTGCTGACGGGTCGCAGGATGCGGTCATTGCCCGCCGCCACGACCAGGATATAGCGCAAGTAGCGGTAGCCCTTGAGGCGGGGGGTCAGCTGCCAGCGCCGGAGCACCTCATCGACGGCGAGCACCCGCAAGGGTCTGAGCTCGTCCGGATCCATCACCATGTCGCGCACCAGGCGCTGGGTCGTATCGAGAATGCGCCGGGCTGCCAGGGGTGTGCCTCTGCGTCCGTCAACCAGATATTGCATGCGTCCTGCGGTATCCATCATCCCAACCAGGCCCTGGCGCTTGATCAGCCGCGAAACATGACTGAGCAAGTCATAGTCCGAAGCAGCGATGAAAAAGCCAGTCTGGTCAGTCGTTGCAAGCCTGGGGATTTTTTTCTGGCTGCGATCATCACCTTGCATGGTCAAAAACCTCCTCACACAGTTTTCATACAGCCTGCAAACAGCTCGATTGCTGGCGTCTTATAATTGTGCCAGCTCCGGAGTCGGGTTGTGAATCAACTGGTTCAGAAATCTTTGTCGAAAACAGCCTGGCCGGATGTCTGGCTCAGGCAGGGCGCTGTCTCATTCGGTCAATTCCATGAGAAAGGTTGTCAGATCAGCCATGGCCTGGTCTTCATCCTCACCGTCACAGTGCACGGTGATGGACTGGCCTTGCCGGACATTGGCGGCCATCATGTCGAGGATATTCCGGGCTGGAATATACTGGCGGCCAGCCCGCACGACGATCCGGCTGCGGTATTGCCTGGCCCGGGCACAAAAAAGGCTGGCCAGGCGGGCATGCAGGCCAGCTGGATTGGTGATGCATAGGGTGCGCGCAATCAAGGCAGTTCACCTGCATCCTCATTGCTGATCGCCAGGTTGCGGGAATTGACGACTGCCGTCTCGATGGGCGTAGCCCGGACCAGATAACCGCTCCGGGGTGTGAATTCAATCCGGTAATGCTGGCCCGGTTCGAGCCTGAGCTGCCATTGGCTGTAGAAATATCGCCGTCCATTGATGTTCAGGCTGTTCCAGCCCAAGCTCTCCTGGTCGACCGCCACCTCATCGATGGCAAAGGACTCGGTCAGCAGGTTGACCGTGTCGAGCAGGCGCGGAACAGTCAGGGACAGCATGAGAGCCAGGAACAAGCCGGTCAGGGCGACCGGCGCCAGATAACCCCATGCGACCCGGTTGCGCCTCTCCCAATTGATCCGGAGCGCTTTGAACAGCAGGGCCAGGACAGCCAGACTCATGATGCCGGACAAAAACAAGCTCCAGAAAAAGAAAATCAAATCCGCGTCCTCGCTTTTTACTCTGCACAAGATTTCGCCCTTTGGGCCGGCTTCATTATAGCATGATGTGAATTTATGGTGAATGCTCTCGACCGCGGCACCATCCGGGTGTAGAATGAGCTCGCATACAAATAGCACCAAACAGCAAATAGCCCCTGGCGGCTTTCGATAGAGCATGAGGAAATGAACACAATGAATAATCTTGAAATTGTCAAAGAATTTACAGATATCCTGGCTAATTGTCAAGGAAAAGTCACTTTTATTACAGACCAAGGGGATCGTCTGGTCACTGACAGCATGCTTTCCGCGCTGGTTGGCTTTGCCTCACTGATCTCAATCGCCGGATCAATCGATGTCCGTTTCGATTGCGAGGCGGCCGAAGATTGTCGAAAATTGCAGGCTTTCATGAGCAAGCATAAGCTCGGCGAATTCCGGAACACATAATTGACAGCGTCAGGCCGGGCTTTGGGGCCAGGTCTGACCTTGACTATCGTCTTTGTTGCGCTAAAATGTTAACCGAAGTTAACATCAGTTCAGCGCCGATCCCTATTTTTGCCGGCAGGGTGGACTTTTTCGATCTGGCGCCAGGGAAAGGACCCAGCCATGCCCATACCGCTTTCTGAATTCAAGCCCGGTGAGAGTGGGACCATCGTCGCCATCCAAGGCAGCGGCTCTCTGCGCCAGCGCTTGATCGCCATGGGCGTGACCCCGGGAACCTGGCTGATTGTCAGGAAATTCGCACCTTTGGGTGATCCGATGGAGATTCGGCTGCGCCAGTACAATCTGTCGATTCGCAAGCGCGATGCGGCTATGATTGATATGGTGCGGGAGGATCAGCAGTGAATATCCATCTCGCTCTGGCTGGCAATCCGAATTCGGGCA
This sequence comes from uncultured Mageeibacillus sp., assembly GCA_964499985.1. GTDB lineage: Bacteria > Bacillota > Clostridia > Saccharofermentanales > UBA5734 > UBA5734. Next base: position 35,078 of record CAZCMX010000008.1, on the reverse strand, counting down.
AAACCACCCTGTTCAACCGCCTGACTGGCACGCGTCAGACCACTGGCAACTGGCCCGGCGTGACCGTCGAAAAGAAAGTGGGCGTGATCCGGCGGGGTCCCAATCTGTTCACCCTGGTCGATTTGCCAGGCATCTATTCCCTGTCGCCCTACTCGATCGAAGAAATCGTCACTCGCAACTATATCCTGGAAGATCAGCCGGACGTCATCGTCAATATCATCGATGCCAGCAATCTCGAGCGCAACCTGTACCTGACCTTGCAGTTGAAAAAGCTCGGCCGGCCGATGATTGTCGCTTTGAACATGATGGACGAGCTGGAGCAGCGCGGTGACCATCTGGAGCGTGAACGGCTCGAAGCATTGCTGGGCCTTCCGGTCGTGCCGATTTCGGCCAAGCTCAATCAAGGCATTCTGGAATTGATCGATGCGGTCCGGACTCTGGCCTTATCGCTCGGGCATCAGGACGGAAATCATCACCATATTCTCTCGGAACAGCCGTTTGGTCATGAGAATACATTGTCCCGTCCGGGCACCGGCCCCCATGGCGGCCCGCATCCCCGAGGGCATGGCCTGGCTCGGCAGTCCGAGCATGATCATACGCAGGAGCAGCCGGAAAGCATGGCCGGTTTGCCCGTTGATTTCCAGCCGGAATCCGACGAAGAGACCCAGGCCCTATACCAAGAGGCGGCCCGCATCACCCGGGAAGTGCTGATCCATCGCCGGCATCCTGCAGATTTAACCCGATCGGACAAAATCGACCTGGTCCTGACCCACCGGATCTGGGCTCTGCCGATTTTCCTGCTGATCCTGTTCCTGGTCTTCCAGCTGACCTTCCACGAAAAGCTGGGAGGCCGCCTGACCAGCCTGCTGGATGTCTTTTTCAGCCAAACACTGAGCAGCTGGGTCCGGACCGCGCTCGAACTGGCTGGCGCCTCGCCCTGGATCGGCTCCTTGCTGGTGGATGGGATCATTGCAGGCGTCGGTGGCGTACTGACCTTCCTGCCCCAGATCGCCCTGCTTTTTCTGTTTCTCTCGATTCTGGAAGACACCGGCTATATGGCGCGGGCTGCTTTCATGGTCGACAAGCTCTTTTTGAAATTCGGCCTGTCCGGCCGCAGTTTCATCCCGATGCTGATGGGTTTTGGCTGCACAGTACCAGCGATCATGGCTGCCCGTTCCCTGGAAAACCAGCGTGACCGCCGCCTGACCATCATGATCACCCCCTTCATGTCCTGCGGCGCGCGGATGCCGATCTATGCCTTTTTTGCTTCGATCTTCTTTGCGACACAGAAGGGGCTGGTCACCTTCTCCATGTACCTGCTCGGGGTAGTGGTGGCGATTCTGTCGGCAGTCCTTCTGAGCAAAACAGTCCTGCGCGGCAGTGAAGCACCCTTCATCATCGAGCTGCCCCCCTACCGGCTGCCAGACGCCAAGTCGCTATTGCTGCATATCTGGGACAAGGTCCAGGACTTTATCGTCCGGGCGGGCACCTTGATTTTTTCGATGTCGGTGGTCATCTGGGTTTTCCGCACCTTCACCTTGACTTTTACGGTCGCCACGGACAGTGCCGATAGCCTGTTCGGCAGGCTGGGCAGCCTGATTGCCCCGCTCCTGGCGCCACTCGGATTTGGCAACTGGCAATCCAGTGTGGCCCTCCTGACCGGCCTGATCGCCAAGGAGGCCGTCGTCGCCTCGCTTGGCATCTTGTTCACCCCTGAACAGATCCTGGCCAATTTCACCCCGCTCAGCGCCTATGCCTTCATGACCTTCACCTTGCTCTATACGCCTTGTGTCGCCGCCCTGGGTGCCCTGGCGCGCGAAATGCAAAGCTGGCGCTGGACCCTGGCTGCCGTACTGTACCAGATCGGTGTGGCCTATCTGCTTGCCCTTCTCGTCTATCAGGGCGGTCGCCTGGCCGGTCTGGGCGCCTGACCGGAGGAGCAAGCATGAAGCAGCCCGCACTCACACCTGCCGTCGAAGATTATCTCGAAGCCATCCTGACGCTCGCCCCAGACGGTGATGTGGTGCGTTCGGTGGATGTGGCGACCCACTTGGGCATTTCACGTGCCGCAGTCAGCAAAGCCTTGACCAACCTGGTCCAGGCAGGTCTGGTCCAGCATACGCCCTATGGCGCGGTCCAATTGACTGAAACGGGTTCCCTCCGGGCCAATCAGATTTCACAAAGCCATACCATGCTCAAACGGTTCCTGGTCGAGGTCCTCGGACTGGATGAGAAAATTGCCGAGCAGGATGCCTGCCGGCTCGAACATGCCATCAGCGATGAAACCCGGCAAAAATGGCTGCAGTATATCGCCCGGACCTTGCCGGACCCCGGTCAGCCTGCAGGGCCCAGCAGCTGCAAAAGTCCAGCTTCATCGAGGACCGCCACCCCCAGGGTTTGAGCCTTGTCCAATTTACTGCCGGCGGCCTCCCCGGCAACGACATAATTCGTCTTGCGGGAGACGCTGCCAGTGACCTTACCGCCAGCAGCCTCGATCAGGCGGGTGGCGGTTTCCCGGTCCAAGGTCGGCAGGGTGCCTGTTAAAACGAAGGTCTGGCCAGCCAGCGGCAGGTTTTGGCGGTCGCGCTTCTGGCCGAGCAAATTGACTCCGGCCTCGTCGAGCCGCTCGATCAGCTGCCAAGTTTGATCCTGGCGGAAAAACTCAACGACGGAGCGGGCACTGACCGCACCAAAATCTGGCAAGGCCAGCAACTCGAGCTCAGTGGCCCGGGCCAGGCTGCGCAAATCGGGGAATGACTCCGCGAGCACACGTGAGGCTTGGCGGCCAATATTGCGGATCCCCAGGCCTGTGAGCAGGCGGTCGAGGCCATTGGCACGCGATTTCTCGATCCCTTGCAGCAGATTCGCCAGGGTCTTCGGGCGAGTCTTGAACAAATCGCTTTGAGCCAGCTCTGCCTGACGGCCGGGCAGGCTGTAGATATCGGCCAGATTGCGAATCCAGCCGGAAGCCAGCAACGATTCCACCATGGCGGGACCAAGGCCCTCGATATCCATGGCTTCCTTGGACGCAAAATAGACCAGGTGGCGGGCCAGCTGGGCCGGGCAATCGGACCCGGTGCAGCGCAGATCTGCCGTATCCGGTTCGCGCTCGGCTGGAGCACCGCAGACAGGGCAGGTCCGGGGCAGCTCGTAGCGCGGAGGATCGCCTGCCCGCCGGTCCTTGGCCACCGCCAGGATCGCCGGAATGATGTCACCGGCTTTCTGGACCAGGACTGTGTCACCAATCCGGACATCGAGCTTGTCGATCATATCCTGGTTATGCAAGGTCGCGCGGCTGACCGTCGTGCCGGCCAGACGGACCGGCTCGAGAATGGCCATCGGCGTGATCCGGCCGGTACGGCCCACCTGGACGGTGATGTCCAAAAGGCGGGTCTCCTTCTGTTCCGGCGGATATTTGTAGGCCACCGCCCAGCGCGGCACTTTGCTGGTCGCCCCGAGCCGTTCCCGGATCGCCAGATCATCGACCTTGACGACAGCGCCATCGATGCCATAGGGCAAGGCGAACCGCTGCTCGCCGATCGCACAGATCGCCGCCCAGATGTCAGCGAAGGTCTGGCAGACCAGAAAATCGGGACTGACCGGGAAGCCCTGCCGGGCCAGATAGCGAAGGCTGTCCGAGTGGCTGGCCAAGGTCAGGCCTGCGGCGGTCTGGACATTGAAAACAAATAAGGACAGCTCCCGTTCGGCGACGATGGCCGGGTCGAGCTGGCGCAAGGTGCCGGCCGCGCAATTGCGCGGATTGGCAAAGATCTTGCCGCCGCTGTCCTCCTGGCGGGCATTGACCCGGAGAAAAGCCTCGACAGGCAAATAGACCTCGCCCCGGACCTCAAGCTCCGGCAAAGCCTCCGGCAGGCGCTGTGGCAAAGCGGCAATCTGGCGGATATTGGCCGTAACATCCTCGCCGACCTCGCCATCGCCCCGGGTCAGGCCGCGGACCAGCTGGCCGTTTTCATAGCGGATCGCGACCGACAGGCCATCAATTTTGCGTTCGACGACAAAACGGGCCTCCGGGAATTCGTTTTGCACGCGCGCCACAAAATCGGCGACCTCCGACTCGGCAAAGACATCCTGTAAACTGAGCAGGGGCACAGTATGCCGGGTCGCCGCCAGGTCAGGCCGGATGGCACCACCCACCGTCTGGGTCGGCGAATCGGCACGCACCAGGTCCGGGGCCATGGCTTCCAGAGCCCGCAAGCGCTGCATCAGCTGGTCAAATTCAAAGTCGCTGATGGTCGGATTGTCCTCGACATAATAAGCCTGGCTATGGGCGGCAATTTCCGCCCGCAAAGCCGCAATCTGCTGTCTGAGCTCCAGATTCTGTTTTGGTTTTGCCATGACCGTTGACCCATGCCTTTCGATTGATCCCGAATAGAAGTGTCAGCAGACCGGTTCCGGACAGCGACCGGCTGCCGCCATATGCCGCTTCAGCCCTTGGCCCGGCCGGCAGACAGGAGAACCACCGGCAAAAGTGCCAGGATGAGCAGCAGGACCGACCAGATGGCCAGGGGCAGCGAGAGCCAGCCAGCCAGATTCTGGGCCAGGCTGTCACCGGGCAGGATCAGCATCGGGCCAAGCAGGTCGAGTGGCCAGTCCAGGGCTGTAAAAAGGCCCGTCAGAAAGCCCTCGACCACAATCAGGGCTGGTATGGCCACAATGAATGCATCGGACAGCCAAAGTCCGGGCGAGCGGGCGGGAATCAAAAGGAAGAGCAGGGCCAGGGCCAGGCCGATTGTGATCGGCAAAGACACATCATAAACGCGGTTATTATCGATGCAGACCCAGAGGTGATAGAGGACCTCGGCCAGGGAGGCAAAGCCAGCGATGTACAGGCGTTGCCGGCTCTTGCCCAGCCAAAACAGCAGAGCCACGAAAATCGCCAGGATCAGATAGGTCAGCCAGGCCGTCAAGGGCGCCGACACCTGGGGCAGGCCAGCCAAAGCAGAGGCACCGGTCCGGAGCAGGGTCGCGAAATAGCGAAAGGGGGCAGCCAGGGGGGTGGACCAGGCGAACAATAAAACCGCCAGGACAATCCCGGCGCGTGTCTGGCTTTTCATCGTGAATGCTCCTCGAAATTTTTTGCTATCATTATAGCATAGCCCGGTCGCCGGAAAATGGTGGTCAAACAGCCGGGGAAAGGTGGAAACAGATTTGCGATCCAACCTGGCAATCATCCCAGTATCCCTGGTCTGGCCCGACTCAGCGCTGGTCCGGAGCATGCTCTGGGGCCTGTTTGTGCTCCTGGCGGCAATCCTCCTGGCCCGGGCCCTCTATGAGCCAACCCAGCTGCAGATCACCAGAACCAGTCTGCCCGGGCCAGATCGCGGCAGCCGTTCTACCGGCGGGCTGCGCGTGGCCCTGTTATCGGACTTGCATGCCGAATGGCTGCGCCTCAAGCCGGAGCAAATTGCCAGGGCCCTGGCTGGCGAGGATTTTGACCTGATCCTGTTTGCCGGCGACCTGACCGGCCGTCACCACCGCCCCGATCTGGCCAAGCCTTGGCTTGAGGCTCTGGCCGGACTCAACCAGCGGTTGGCCAAAGCCTGCTATGCGGTGCCTGGCAATCATGATTCACCAGCCTCGCTGGATTTGCTGCGCCAGGCAGGCTTCAAGATCCTCAGCAATGACAGCTGCATTGTCCCAGACCGGTCTGGCCAAAGCTGGCTCCTGATCGGTCTGGATATCTTGAAAAAAGGCCGGCCCGATTTTGGCCAGGCACTGGCGCGCGCGCCTGCTGGCGGTCTCGATATCCCTGTCCAAAGGCGCCTGGTCCTGGCCCATAATCCGGACACAGTCTTGCAGATCCCTGCTGGCCAGGCCGGCTTTTTCCTGGCTGGCCATTTCCATGGCGGTCAGATTTTCCTGCCCTTTCATTTGGAATTTTTCATTTTGCGGCGAGAAAAATTGGGCCGGATGGGGTATCATAAGGGAAGTTTTGCCCTCGAGGGACTTTACGGCTATATCAGCCGTGGCCTGGGCTCAGTCCTTTTCCCCTTGCGGCTGGGCTCCCGCCCGGAGCTGGCAATCCTTGAACTCAAAGCAAACCCATTGGAGGTTCATCCGATTTGAAAGACGCAATCATGCAATTTCTTGAATCCTGGTTCGGCAATTCCCATGCCCTGGTTGTCCTGATTGGCTCAGCCATCCCGATCACCGAAATGCGGGCCACCATCCCCGCAGGCATCCTGGCCTGGAACATGAACCCCTGGCTGGTGATGCTCCTCGGCTTTCTCGGCAGCTTGCTGCCAGTGCCCTTCCTGCTCCTGTTTTTTGCCAGCATCCTCAAGTGGATGCACCAGTTTCCCGCCTTGCGCGGCCTGACCCAGTTTATTGACAACAAAATCCAGAAAAATGTCCACCATTTCGAAAAATCATCCGAAGCGGCCTTGGTCATTTTCGTCGCGATTCCGCTGCCAGGCACGGGTCTTTGGACAGGTAGTGCCGTCGCCTCTGTCCTCGGCTTCAAATTCTGGCGCTCTTTCTTCTGTGTCGCAGCCGGCGGCGCCCTGTCCGCCATCATCCTGACGATCCTGTCGGTGTTTTTCAGCGCTGTATTGTAAGGCCAGAACCGGTTATACCCCGCCGCTGGGTGTATAATGAAATCAGGAACCTGTTTAACAATTGCATCGTGTGTGGATGTGTCGATCGCCTGACTGGATCTGGACGCTTGGTCAGGCAGGAGCAAACAGCGTAACCGGCCACTTGGCCGGTTATTTTATTGGCGTTGAAAGGAGTGGTGGCTGATGCCGGGGCAGAACGCTTTGATCCGCTGGCACAAGTAGGTGCGCCGCCTGAGTCTGTTGCTGTCATTAGGCCTGGTCTTGCTGGGTTTCCCTGCTTGGGTCCAGGGCCTGGAAAATCCACCGGCGGTCGGTCAGAGTGATGCAGACCGGCTGGTGGTGCCGTTTTACTCCATTGACGATCCGATTGGCACCCTCCGGATTCCGAGTGTCGATATTGAAGTGACGGTCTACCAGGACGATAATCCGCAAAATATCACCCGCGGCGGCGGCCATTACCTGGGCTCCTTCCTGCCTGGGCAGGGCGGCAATATCCTGATCGCCGGGCATCGCTCCCGGGCAGTTTTCTACAATTTCAAAGCCCTCGAGCCAGGTGACCTGGTCTATTTTGAAACGACCTATGGCTATTATGTCTACCAGGTGGACCGGTTCCAGATCATTGAAGGCTCCGACGACTCGATTGCAGCGGAAACCGCGGTTGAGCAGCTCACGATGTATACCTGCTATCCCTTCGACTACAAGGGCAATGCCCCGCAGCGCTATGTCGTTTTCTGTGTGCCGGTCGCAGCGCCGGACGCGCCGGATCCCCTCATGGTCAGGCAGGTCTCCCCAACGCGCATTCAGCTGGACTGGACAGCGGTTTCCGGGGCCTCCCGCTATGAGATCTATCGTTCAGCCAGCCCCGCAGGCCCCTTCCGGCGCATCTACACCGCTGTTTCGACCCGCTTTGTCAATACCCGGCGAAGCCCCGGCAAGACTTACTACTATAAGGTGCGCGCCTATGCCAAGGTGGACGGCCAGAAGATCCTGGGACCGTTTTCCCAAGTCCACAGTCAGGAACCAATCGACAGCAGCCCCTGAATGGTTTTAGCAGGTGCCGGAACAAGCAGCCGGGATGAACGTTGGTGCAGGCCGCAGATGCTTCAGATGGACATGAGACGAAAATACTCCGCAGCCAGGTCTTCCACCGGATATTCCATGGCGATCACCGGATCCAGGCCATAGTGGTCTAAGAGCTGGCAGAGGGACGCAATCTCAGCTGAAGGTGCCCGGTGATGCAGATCATGGATGCCATCATTGGAATGCAAATGGATATAGGCGATATGGTCCTTCAGCTCCCGGATCCAGTCAGCCAGCGGCGCCATGCCCAGCTTGGCATGGCCAAGGTCGAGATTGATTTTGACATTGGGCAGGGCTATGGTTTCGACCAGAGCCTTGAGCATATCCGGCTTGGGTTCAAAGACATTTTCAATCACGATGGTCCCGCGAAAGTCCCCGGTTTCACCTAGGATCTCCAGCCAGGCCTCGCGGCTCTGGCGATTGTTCAGGTCAGCGAGGAAGGGTTCGGTCAGCTGGGGATTGATCTGGCTGTGAAAGACAATGAAATCGACCGAAAGTTCGGCGGCAATCTGCAAGGCCTTGCGGTATCTTCGCTGGCTGGCTGCCCGGATCCAGGGGTCCGGACTGCCTGGCTTGAGATCCAGGAACGGACCATGCATCGATTTGGTGCCGGGAAATTGCGCAAACCGGGCCTTGTACCGTTGCACCAGTTCGTCGAGCTCGGACTGGTCAAGGTTGGGCTCGGTAAAATCCTGGATCTCGACGCCAAGTCCCAGACGGCTGCAGGTGCCAATATCCCATTCATCGATGGTCCGGATGCATTGTGAAATCTTCCTTGGCATATCTGGTCTCCTTGTCTCTGGGCAACTTGGTATACAATGATCGTACAGGACTTCAGGGGCGATGCATAGGCGAGTCAGCACAGCCCGTCCATAAAACCTGGACGAGTTCCTGAAATGGGATAAGATGTTGGAGACTGATTGATATTGCAGGAGGCAAGGATGGAAAAGGTTCGGGCATTTTTAAAGCGCAAGAATATCGTGATATCTGCACACCGTTACGGGATCGAAGCCCTGGGAGCCATGGCCCAGGGTTTGTTTTGCTCGCTTTTGATCGGCACCATCCTCAATACAATCGGGAACCAGAGTGGAATTGCCCTGTTTAACACGGTTGGTGGCTTTGCCAGTGCGATGGCAGGCCCGGCGATGGCCATCGCCATCGGCTATGCCCTGCAGGCACCGCCGCTGGTTCTTTTCTCACTGGCTACGGTCGGACACGCCTCCAACCAGCTGGGCGGTGCCGGTGGGCCTTTGGCCGTGCTGGTGATCGCCGTCCTGGCAGCCGAGGCGGGCAAAGCCGTTTTCAAGGAGACCCGGATCGATATCCTGGTCACCCCGCTGGTCACGATTCTCGTCGGCGTTGGCTTGGCCGCCTGGTGGGCACCAGCCATCGGCACTGCCGCCTCTTCTGTAGGCCAGATTATCATGTGGGCCACCGAACTACAGCCGCTGCTGATGGGCAGCATCGTCTCGGTGGTTGTCGGCATCGCCCTGACGCTGCCGATTTCGAGCGCCGCTATCTGTGCCGCGCTTGGCCTGACGGGCCTGGCCGGCGGGGCGGCGCTGGCGGGCTGCAGCGCCCAGATGGTCGGATTTGCCGTTCTCTCCTTCCGTGACAATAACTGGGGTGGCTTTTTTGCCCAGAGCCTTGGCACCTCGATGCTCCAGATGGGCAATATCGTCCGCAACCCGCGCATCTGGCTGCCGGCGACTCTGGCTTCGGCCATCACCGGGCCAGTTGCGACGGTGGTATTTGGCCTGAAACAAAATGGTCCGGCGATCGCCTCGGGCATGGGCACCTGCGGCCTGGTCGGTCCGATCGGGGTCTATACCGGCTGGATTGCCGATATCGCCGCCGGCAGCAAAGCGGCGATTGTCACGCTGGACTGGCTGGCCTTGCTGACGATTGTGGTCATCCTGCCTGCCCTCCTCACTTGGGCCTTCGGTCTATATTTCCGCAAAATCGGCTGGATCCGGGATGGAGATTTGAAGCTGGGCTGATGGCAGGGAAAATTCATCGTTTAAATTGCCGGTCTCGGACTCGGATCAATGAATTCATCCGGTTCTGCCATATCAGCTAACTGGCCTGCTTCCAATGGTATATTCGCGGCGCGTCTGTCGTTTCAGGCGCGCCGTTTTTTCGTTTCCAGATCAGATCCTGTTCCATTGAGATCCTGTTCAATGAGATCGCCAGTTTCATGTGCCCCGGGTTGTATGGCCTGGGGTATGAGCCTGGCTTCCCTATGTAAACTGGTCTTATCAAAACATGTGAATTTGATGCATTCGATAAGACCAGTTTGCGTAGGGAGTTGAATCGATCACCAGACAGATCATTCATTTTGCGAACCAAAAATTCCAAACCGTAACCCTGGTGCCCGAATTTATCTTGATTTCAAGACATTTCTCAGGTATTATCTTGATATCGAGATAAACAGCCCGCGAGACACAGAAAAGAGGACGCCCCATGAGCCAAGACAGTCTGAAATTGGTCATCGCCCTGGCCCGGTCACATAATGCCCTGTTTGCCCGGATTGAGAAAAATGTCCAGCAATTCGGTCTGTCCACCAGTGAGTTCGGCGTCCTTGAGCTGCTGTATCACAAAGGCGACCAGGCAGTACAGGCCGTGGCAGAGAAAATCCTCGTGACCAGCGGCACAGTGACCTACGTGATCGACAAATTACAGAAAAAAGGCCTGGTCGTGCGGCGGCAATGCGAGACCGATCGCCGGGTATTTTACGTGACCTTAACCGACGAAGGCCAATCCCTCATCGCCAATATTTTCCCCCAGCACGAACAATTTCTGGATGATCTGTTCCAGAGTGTCTCAGCCGACGACAAGCAAAGGCTGATCCACCTGCTGGCCCAGGTCAAGACAGCAATTGACCGCAAGGAGGCATCCGCCAATGATCCGCAAACTTGACCACCAGAACATGGGCCGCAGCAATCTCGGCTGGCTGCAAAGCCTGTTCCATTTCTCATTCGCCGATTACTACAACCCTGGCAATATGAACTTTGGCGTCCTGAGGGTCATCAACGATGACCTCGTCCAGGCAGGAACTGGATTTGCCACCCACCCGCACCGCGATATGGAAATCATCTCCTATGTCGTCGATGGCCACCTGACCCACGGTGACAGCATGGGTAACCAGAATACGATCACCCGCGGCCATGTCCAGTATATGAGCGCCGGCACCGGCATCCAGCACAGCGAATACAATTGGGGCGAGCAGACCGCCCGCTTCCTGCAGATCTGGATTGTGCCCGACCGCAGAGGCCATACCCCCCAGTACGGCGATTACCGGTTCGATTGGGACGCACGACACAACCAGTGGCTGCCGATCGTTTCCGGACCTGAAGGCGCGGCCCCGATCAAAATTCACCAGGACGCCAACCTCTTTGTGCTTGAACTCGACGCCGGCCATCGCATCGTTTTCGACCTCGCAGCTGACCGTCAAGCCTACCTGATCCAGATCGAAGGCACCTCACTGGCCAACGATATTGACCTCAATACCCGCGACGCCGCTGAAATCAGCAGCGAAACCCTGACCCTGGAAGCCCGGGAGAAATCCCATTTCATCCTGATCGAAATGAAAAAACAATAAATTCTGGAGGAATACACCATGGAAAAAGTCAAATTAGCCATCGTTTACTACAGTGCCACCGGTATCAATTACCAGCTCGCCCAGTGGGCAGCCGAAGCCGCCCAGGAAGCCGGCGCCGATGTACGGGTCGTCCGCATCGCTGAGACCGCACCCGATTCAGCCATCGATTCCAATCCAGCCTGGCGGGCCAATGTCGATAATACCGCCCATATCCCGGAAGCCAGCTCGGACGACCTCGAATGGGCCGATGCCATCCTCTTCTCCGTCCCGACCCGCTTTGGCAATATGGCAGCCCAGGCCAAGAATTTCATCGATCGTCAGGGCGGCCTGTGGGCCCAGGGCAAACTGACCGATAAAACCGTCAGCGCCATGTCTTCGGCCCAAAACCCACATGGCGGCCAGGAAGCCACCATCCTCTCTCTCTATACCAGCATGTTCCATTGGGGAGCCATTGTCGTCGCACCCGGATATACCGACGGCTCGATTTTCAAAGCAGGCGGCAATCCCTATGGCACCTCCGTGTCCCAGGGCGCCGATGGCAAACCGGTCGAAGACGTCCGTGACGCCGTTGCCCACCAGGCCAAGCGTCTGCTCGCCGTCACCGCCCGCCTCAAAGCCGGCACTGGCGCCTGAAGAGGGACGGATTGAAAGGGACCGATCGAGAGCGTGAATCGTTCGACTATGGACCGGTCGAGAGCGTGAATCGGTCGACTATGGACCGATCGAGAGCGTGAATCGTTCGACTGAGGATCTTCCCAAATATTGATTCATTCAGTACTATCACGAAAGCCCTGGCCAAACGCCGGGGCTTTTTCGCTGGGTGGCCCAGTTGTCGTGCTCAATGTACCAGGTTCAAGCGTACCTTCCTGTATAATCAAATAAAGCGGCAGGAGGTAAGCCTATGAGCTATGATGTCATCGTCATTGGTGGTGGATTATCTGGTTTGACGGCAGCCAGTCTTCTGGCCAAGCGGCAATTGTCCGTCGCTGTGGTCGAGAAGAGCTATAACCCGGGTGGTTCATGCGGCATTTTCAAGCGCGGCCATGTGACCTTCGACATCGGCGCGGCCATGTTGTATGGGTTTGGGGAGAAAGGCTTCAATGCCCATCGCTTTGTCTTCAATGCCCTTGAGGAGCCGATCGAAGTCATCCGCCACGACCTGCTGTATTGTGTCAATTTCAAAGGCCGGCGGATCCGTTTTTTTGCCGACATCGAGCGATTCGCCGACGAGCTGTCCGCGGTATTCCCGGCTGAGCGTGATGCCATCCACCGTTTTTACCGTGACCTGCATAAGCTCTACCAGCATGTGATGGTGGAGACACCCAGCTATGTCACGGCCGACGAAACCGACCGTCAAACGGCACTGAAAAGTCTCCTCCGGCATCCGGTCTCCTATGCCCGGTTTCTCGGCTACCTGAACAGGAATGCCCGCAGCCTGCTGGCCCGCTATTTCAAGGATCCGGAGCTGTTCAAATTTTTCGACAAGCTGACATCGACGTATTGCTATGCCACGCTCGAAGAGGCTCCCGCCGTGCTGGCAGCGGTGATGTTTGTCGACAACCATATTGGCGGCAGCTATTACCCCGCCGGTTCGACCCTCTTCCTGCCTGGCAAATTGGAAAAAGTGATCGAAGAGAACGGCGGCGACATGATCCTCGAAGCGGAGGTCGTGGCGATCGATTTTTCCAATGGCAGGCCCAGCGGCGTGACGCTGTCTGACGGACGAAAACTCACAGCAGACCAGATCATCTATTCGGGCACTGTCTGGAACCTGTATGGCAAGCTGATCGATCCAGCCCTGAGCATGGACGAGCAGCGAAAATGGGCGGCGGGCCAGGTACCCACTTACCCGAGCGTGGTGCTCTACGCCGTCATCGATCGCTCCGTCATTCCCGAGGATACGGCCCCAATCGAGATGCTGGTCGGAAATCCCGACCAGCTCGACGAAAGCGAGATCACAGCTTATCTGCTGAGCATCGACGATCGGACGTTATGCGATGAGGACGAGCATACCGTGCTGGCCATCGGCCCAAGCTTCGAAGACTGGAGCCAGGCCGATCCCCTTGCTTACCTGCAGAAAAAGCAAAAGGAGCAGGAGCGGCTGATCGGAGTCCTGGAGCAGCGCTTCCCGGGTTTTGCGCGGGCCGTCCGCTCAGCCGAAGTTGCCACCCCACGCACCATCGAACGATACACACTGAAAAACGGCGGCGCAGTCGCCGGACCCAAGCAGATGCTCGGGCAACATCTTTTCCACCGCCAGCATATACGCACCCGCTGGGACAATCTGTTTTGCTGTGGCGAATCGACGGTCATGGGTACCGGAACACCGACGGTCACGACGTCCGGGATCTCAGCCGCCAATGCCGTACTGAAGCAGCGTGGTCTGGAGCCCTTCGTCTACCAAAAAGATCAAGAAAATTTTGTCAGAATCGTCGACAAACCGTTTCTGGCTGAGCAGCTATATGCGTCGGCTCCCGAACCAGAACGCAGGGTGATGCGCCTGGCCCTGGGCTGCCGCCTGTGCGAGCATCCATCCTGCACCGCTGGCGAGACCACCGACATCCGCGGCATCCTGCGACGATTGGCTGTCGGCAATTTCACAGGAGCCCGCAAGCTCTGGCAAAAAGCCCCCGCCAGTCCGGAAAAACTCGAGCGATTCGAATCGCGCTGCATCCGGGCCCAGGGCATCGAAGGGCCAGTCCCGATCCGGCAGATCGTCCGCTATCTGTAGTATCTGTCTGAAGATGCAGGTGTACGAGCCTTCGCGAGGGGGAATTCAGATCCGCCGGACAGGCCGACCTTCGATGTAGCCACGATACCCCTGTGGTTCCAGCTGGAAACGGGGGGCCTCATCGTCGGCCCAGGCAAAGCCGTACAAACTCGGATCACAGGTTCGTACTCCCTATGCGATCTGGTCTTATCAAACAGGGTGAAATTGATCCATTCAATCAGACCAGTTTGCGTAGGGAATCTGGAGATGAGGTATGATGCCATTGATATTTCACCCGATCGTTCAATCCTCTGGATGGTTCCTGACAGTTGTCCCTTCGAAGGGATTCACCAGTTTGGACAGATAGCCACCTTGGAACCGGGTCGGGGCATAGGACACGATGAAGGCATTGGGCTCCGACTGGTTGATCAGGTCGAGGCATTCTTTTTCCTTGCTTCTGCGGGTCAGGATCTCGAGCTGATAGCGCTTGCCTTCCCGGCCCTCACCGATAAAGACTGTGACACCGTAGCCCTTTTCGCGCAGGTGGGTGATCAAATCCTCATTGCTGTGGTTGATGTTGACTGTGAAAATAAGGTAGCCGATGGCCAGCTTTTCTTCGATCAGCATGCCGATGGCCAGACCGACGCCAAAAGCCAGCGCGTAAACCACCTTTTCCAGGATCGTCTGGTCACCTGACAAAACAATGCTCAGGCCCAAAATATAGACCAGGACTTCGACGAATCCAATCACCGCGGTCAGCAGCTTGAGATTTTTGATCATGCAGATCGATCTGAGCGTCATAAGCGGCACATAAAGTAATTGAATGGCAATGATCAACAGCAGTTTGGCCATGGCTTTCCCCCAGCGGACAATTTGGACACTAGATTTGATTATAGCGCAAAGATTGGTTGAGCCAAAAGGCGGACAGCCAGAGTGGCTGGCTGGCTGCCAGCAAATTTGTGAGCCTGGTTCGTATGAGATTTCTATTCCCTATGCAAACTGGTCTGATCAATTGGAGTGATTTTGCATATTTTGATCAGACCAGTTTGCGTAGGGAATCATCGGACCGTGTATAATGGTCAAAAGCATATCTCTGACCGGCACAACTGAACCATATTCACAATGCCTTTGAAAGGATGTGGGCTGTCTGGCCAAGCTGTTTTTCAAACCCAAGGCCACGGGCGAAGTCGATCCGGACCGGGAGGCCAGTGGCTTTTTCCTGATCCTCGGTTTAATGCTGATGCTCCTGGCTTTCTTTTTCAATACGCCGGCCCAGATCTGGTCTGGCAGCATCGTGATTCTGACTTCGCCGGCCAATCTGGTCACCGACTATTTCGCCCTGGCCAATATCGGAGCGACCCTGATGAATGCCGGGATCATGACCTTGACCAGTTTGACCCTGGTGCGCCTCAATCAGGTGAAGCTGACGGGCGCAATTGTGGCGGCTATTTTCACCGTGGCAGGATTCTCCTTTTTTGGCAAGAATCTATACAATTCGATACCGATCATCCTCGGGGTCATGTTGTATGCCAGAATCGTCCATTTACCCTTCAACCGATTCATTTTGCAAGCCTTATTCGGCACCGCGCTAAGCCCCCTGGCCAGTGAGATCACCTTCAACCTGGGCCTCCCTCTGGTCCCGGGTCTCGCCCTGGGCCTTTCCGCCGGTATCCTGGCCGGTCTGGTCCTGCCACCCCTGTCCGCCCATTTTCTCCGTTTCCACCAGGGGTTCAGCCTCTACAATATTGGCTTTACCGCGGGCATTGTCGGCATGTTTTTCATGGCTGTGTTGCGGGGTTTCGGCATCGAGATTACAACGGTCAATATCGTGTCATCCGGGCACAATCGTGAATTCAGCGTCCTGCTCGCCAGCCTGTTTCTGGCCATGCTGCTGCTGGGGCTGGCCAAAAACCATGGGCGTCTGACCGGCTATCGGCAGTTGCTGGTGCAGTCCGGCAAGCTCGCGACCGACTTCATCACGATTGCCGGCTGGCCGCTGACCCTGGTCAATATGGCATTTCTCGGGCTCTTGGTAACCGGCTATATCCTGGCCGTCGGCGGTGAGCTGAATGGTCCGGTGATCGGCGGGATATTCACGGTGGTCGGATTTGGCGCCTTTGGCAAGCAGGTCAAGAATGTCTGGCCGATTCTCACTGGTGTCTTTCTGGCCAATTTGTTCAATATCCATGAGCTCAACTCAACAACGGCCTTGCTTGGAGCCCTGTTCGGCACGACGCTCGCCCCGATCGCCGGCTACTATGGCCCGATCTACGGCATGATTGCCGGAATGCTCCATATGGCGATGGTCAGCAATATCAGCTATCTGCATGCCGGGATGAACCTGTACAATAACGGCTTTTCCGGCGGTTTCATTGCAGCTGCCCTGGTCCCACTCTTTGACACCTTCAAACAGATCTTGTCCGATCGCAAGGAGAAAGCAAGCCATGGCTAAGGAAAAAAATGTGGCTTTGAAGCTGGCCGCAGAACTCATCCGCTATTTTATCGAGCATCAGATCGTGCACCTGGAGGTGGATTTCGAACTCACAGCCACGGCATCCTGCATCACGGTCAGCGGCCAGACCAAAAAAAAGCCGGGCGACCTCGATGAGCTGGAGCTCGCTCTGAAGGATGGCCGGCAACCGGAAATGGATGTCTATTACAATGATTTGATTGGGACGGACTCTAAAAACCAGGGCTACTATTTGCTCGGTGCCATGATCGATTCCGCTGAGATCCATTATGATGGGACGACTTTGACGATCCGGATCGGGCGCACCCGGCAAAGGCGCACCTGATCCGGATGGACTCAGAATTGGCGCATCAGCTCATCGAAAATCCTGGCACAGGCCAAGGTATCCTGGTGGGTCAGCAAGTCACTTTCCAACTTCCCCTGCCGGAAAACGTCGGTCACATGGGCGATTTCATGGACGAAGCCGTCTTCCTCGCTGTCCTCGAACGTTTCCACAGATTCCTGGTCTAAAAAACGCTTGCAGGTTCTGGCGCCGATGAAATCATAGACGATAATCTTCCCCTGGCTGCCATAGATTTCCGCATTCCTATTGGTCTTGGACTTAAACCCGCAGGACAGGCTGGCCAAGGCACCGCTGGGATAGGCCAGGGACATGCTGACAAAATCATCGACGCCGGTTGAACACCGGCTGGCAACCCCTTTGGTCACCACCGGCGCCTCATTGAGGATCCCATTGGCAAATTCGATCGGATAAACGCCAACGTCAAACAGACTGCCGCCCTCGAGTTCCGGATTGAACAAGCGGCTTTCCGGCTGGAAGGGCATATGGAACGCAAACGAGGCATGGATATAGCAGACCGTTCCGATCAGACCCTTGGCGACCCATTCCCTGGCTTTCAGATAAGCCGGCAAGCATTTGATCCACATGGCCTCTGCCAAAAAGGTCTGGTTTTGCCTGGCCAGTTCAATCAATTCCTGCGCCTGATGGTGATGGGTCACCATGGGCTTTTCACAAAGCACCGCCTTATGTTGCTCCAGGCACTTTTTGACGATTTCATAGTGCAGGTGATTGGTCAAAGCCACATAAACGAGATCGACCGCCGGGTCATTGATCAGGTCGGCATAGGCATCATAGGCCTTTGCCGCATGATACCTGAGGGCAAATTCTTGGGACCGGTTCATGTCCCTGGAGGCAACGGCGGCCAGACTGGCCCCTTCGATCCTCTGCAGAGCGTTGGCAAAGCGGTTGGCAATTCCACCCAAGCCTATGATGCCATATCTAACCGTTATCATCGGATCACCTCGACGGATTCATGTCAAGCCAGTCCACCCGCTGGGGACTGGCTTGACCAGGTCTTTTCAATACTGGGTGTCAAATTGCCAGGGCTTGCCGCCCGCGATCGCGCCGCCATCGACATTGATCAGGGCACCGGTGATATAGCTGGAGGCTCCGGATGCCAATAGGACCGTGATACCGACCAGTTCTTCAGGCAGGCCAGGCCGTTCCGCCGCGATGCGTTCGCGCAGGTAATTGGCCCGGTGCTCATTGTCCCAGGTGACCTGGGTCAGAGCTGTCAGAATATGGCCGGGCGCAATGGCATTGGCCTGGATATTGAACTTGGCCCACTCGATGGCCATCGAACGGGTCAGGGCCGCGACAGCGCTTTTGGTGGCGCCATAAACCGATACGCCACCCAGCATGGAGGTCGAATTGAAGGAAGCCAGATTGATGATTTTGCCGCCGGTCTTCCGCATGCTTGCCCGGACCACCTCTTGGGACAGGAAATAGAGGCCCTTCAAATTGATGCCCATGATCCGGTCATAAGTCGCTTCCTCAACGTCCAGGAAGCCTTCGCGCTTATTGATGCCGGCACAATTGATCAGGACGTCGATGCGGCCGAAATCGGACAGAACCGTTTGCACAACTTGTCTGATCGAGTCCATTTGACTGATATCCAGAAGATAGCCGTGGTGTGCCCCTTCAGGAAGCTCAGCCTGCAGGGATTCGAGTGGCGGCAGGGAAATATCCGCCAGCGCCAGCGTGGCACCCACCTGAGCCAGCCCTCTGGCCAGCTCACTGCCGATCCCGCCGGTAGCACCCGTCAGCAGAACGACCTTCCCCTCGAGGGAAAACAATTTTTCCAGCGCATGACCAATTTGCATCAGTGACCTCCCTGGCCCGGGCGAAGCTTGATCCCGGCCAACGCTTCGTAAACCTGGGCGATGGCTGAGTGGTCGCTCTGGCCCTTGCCCTGGTCATGCAGCTGGACGAGCATCTTCATCACTTCCTGGGTCAAAATGGATGGGGAATCTACGGATTGGGCCGTATCCAGGGCATTGTTCAGGTCTTTGATATGCAAATCGACCTTGAAGCCAGGCCTGTCCTGTCCTGCCAGCATCATGGGCACCTTGGCATTCATCACGGTGCTGCCGGCCAGGCCGCCTTTGATGGCATCAAAAACGAGCTGCGGATCGACCCCGGCCTTGGTGGCCAGGGTGAAGGCCTCGGCCACCGCGGCGATATTGACTGCCACGATGATCTGGTTGGCCAGCTTGGTTGTATTCCCGGCCCCGAGTGAGCCACAAAGCACGGCGGAGGATCCGAGGCAGTCGAGAATGGGCTTGGCCTCGGCAAAGTCTGCGGCCTCACCGCCACACATGATGGACAGGGTCGCATCGATGGCTTTGGGTTCGCCACCCGATACCGGCGCATCGATCATGCGGATGCCCTTGGCCTGCAAGCCCGCCGCAATTTTCTGGGCCGCCAGGGGCGCGATCGAGGACATGTCGATCAGCAAGGTGCCCGGCCTGGCATGGTCGATGATGCCGTCCGCCCCGAGCGCGACTGCTTCAACCTGAGGCGAATTGGGCAGCATGGTGATGATGGTATCGACCGACCGGGCCACTTCTGCAATCGAGGCCGCGGCCTGGGCACCCTGGGTGACCAGGTCTGAAACCGCATCCTGGTTCAGGTCCGTGACCAGCAGCTCATACCCCTTTTTGAGCAGGTTCTTAGCCATCGGGCGGCCCATGATGCCCAGCCCGATAAATCCGATTTTTTTCATGTCAAGCCTCCTCATTCAAGCGGCGCACCGCTGCCACGATCGCATCTGCATTCAGGCCATAGGCAGCCATCAATTCCTGATACTGGTGGGCAGAGGTGCCAAACCGGTCCTGGACCCCGATCAGGGTGGACGGGAGCTGGCAATGGCCGGCCAGGGTTTCCAGGATGGCCCCACCGAGTCCGCCGATCACGCTATGTTCTTCAGCGGTCAGGAAGGCCTTGCTGCCAGCCAGGGCGGCAAGCAGGCTTTCGACATGGAGGGGCTTGATCGTGGGCACATTGTAGACCTTGAGGCCGATGCCTTCTGCGGCCAGGCGGGCAGCTGCCGCCAGGCCAACCGATACCATGACTCCGCTGGCAAACAGGGTGATCTCGCCATCCGGTTTGATGGGATAGACGTCTCCGACAACGAATGGCTCATCCACCCGGCTCAAGAGCGGCAGGTCATTGCGGTTGACCCGGACATAGCAGGGGCCGTCAAGGTCAAGCATCGCCTGCATGACCTTAACCATTTCCACCGCATCGACCGGAGAAAAAACATGCATATTGGGCAGGACACGCATGATGGCCAGGTCGTCGATGCTCTGATGCGTCGATCCGTCGCCAAAGTCCGACAGACCGGCACTGGAGCCACAGAATTTGACATTCAGGTTGGGGATGCAGACACTCGTGCGGATCTGGTCATAGGCCCGGCCACTCATGAAGACAGCAAAGGTGCTGGCAAAGGGGATCTTGCCGGTCAGGGCCAGGCCCGCGGCGGTCGAAGCCATATTGGCCTCAGCAATGCCCATTTCAAAAAAGCGTTCGGGATATTGGTCCTGGAACAGGATGCTCATGGTGGATTTGCCCAGATCGGCCTCCAGAACGACCACCTGGTTGTTTTCTGCACCGAATTGGACGAGCATTTCACCATAAGCTTTGCGTTGGCTTAGATTTTGCATGCGTAGGACTCCTTTTTTTCCTCAACCAGGGCCAAGGCCAGCGCATACTGTTCCTCGGTCAGGATCGCATTGTGGAAGGCGGCCTTGCCTTCGGCAAACTCGACACCCTTGCCTTTGATCGTATGGGCCACGATGGCGACCGGCTGGTACTTGATTTGTTCGGCCTGGTCCAGGGCTATACAAATATCTCTGGACTGGTGGCCATCGACTTCGATGACTTTCCAGCCAAAGGCCTCCCATTTATTCGCCATGGGATTGGTATTGAAGCGGTTGATCACGGTATCCGTGGCCTGGACCTTGTTGTAGTCAATGATCGCGACCAGATTGTCGAGCTTGAAATTGGCGGCAGCCATGGCCGCCTCCCAGATCTGGCCCTCAGCGATTTCGCCATCGCCGACCAGACAATAGACCCGGTTTTTGCTGCCATCGAGGCGCAAGCCGAGGGCCATGCCCACCGCGATCGACAAGCCCTGGCCGAGCGAGCCGGTATTGGCCTCGATCCCCGGGGTTTTCCGCAAGTCCGGATGGCCCTGGAGCATGGCGCCGAGGGCCTTCACCTTCTGCAATTCCTCCAGCGGAAAATAGCCGAATTCTGCCAGCGCCGCATACTGGGCCAGGGCGCTATGCCCTTTGCTCATGACAAACCGGTCGCGGGTCGGGCAGTCAGGGGCAAGGGGATCATGCTGCATTTTGTAGCCATACAGGGCAGCGATGATTTCTGCGGCGGAAAAGGACCCGCCCAGATGTCCGGCTTTGCCGATCCCGATCATCTCGAGCACCCGGCTGCGGATCGTCCAGGCCAAAGCATCGATTTTCTGGACCATTTCTTCTGTAATCATGTCATCATCTCCGGTTCCCGTTTGTTTGAAAAACCATCAAACAGAACGTCTGTTAAAAAATAAATCAAAGGTTATCTTTGAACCCGGCCTGAGGCATTGCCAGCAGCCAGTGCAGCCACCTCATCCAGGCTGACCAGATTGAAATCGTGTTCAATCGTATGCTTCAGGCAGGAGGCGGCCACCGCAAACTGGATGGCAGCCTGGGGTTCATAGGCTTGGAGCAAGGCATAAATGAGCGCGCCGCCAAAGGAATCTCCGCTGCCGACTCGATCGACGATCTGGATATCATAGGACGGCGAAAAGTAGGCCTGCTGGCTGGAATAGAGCATGCCGGCCCAGGAATTGTTTGACGCCGATTTGCTGCCGCGCAGGGTGATGGCCACCTTGGCAAAGCCAAACCGATCGGTCAATTGCCTGGCGACCGAAACATACCCGGCCTGGTCGATCACGCCTTTTTCCAGGTCGGTCCGCTCAGCACTGATGTTGAAGACATCCTTGGCATCCTCTTCATTGGCAATGCAGATATCGACATAGGGCATGAGCGTCGACATGACCGTTTGCGCTTCCTGTCGCGACCATAGTTTCTTGCGGTAGTTCAGGTCACAGCTGACGGTGACGCCCATTCTGCGGGCTGTCTGTACCGCGTCGAGGCAAATGTCCGGCAGATTTCCGCCCAGGGCAGGGGTTATGCCGGTAAAATGGAACCATTCGGCGCCGGCAAGAATCTCCTCCCAGTCAAAATCAGCTCGGTCCGCCAGGGCGATGGACGAGCCACTGCGGTCATAGATGACTTTGGAGGCCCGTTGCGAAGCCCCTTTTTCGACAAAGTACACCCCCAGTCTCGGTCCGCCAAACTGGATCTTGCTGGTCTCCACACCAAATTGTCGCAGGCTGTTCACAGCGGCCTGGCCCAGTTCATTATGCGGCACCTTGGTGATAAAGCTGGCATCGATGCCCAGCTGGGCTACGGCGACTGCCACATTGGCCTCGCCGCCCGAATAGGATACTTCGAATTGATTCGCCTGCACGAACCGGTAATACCCAACCGGATTGAGCCTCATCATGATTTCACCAAATGTAACGAGCTTTGCCATACGAGAACCCTATCCTTTCACAATTGCGCGGTAGGTTTGGGCCAACTGCGCGATTTCGGCAAATTTACCCGCTTTGATCAGATTGACATCGGCCAGATTGCCGCCAATGCCCAGCCCGACACAGCCAGCGGCAAGGAAATCCGCGGCGTTCTTTTCATGGATGCCGCCGACGGCAATCAGCCTGATGTGGCTGAGCGGTGCGAGAACAGATTTGACATAAGATGTCCCCAGGGTTGAAGCCGGGAAGAGCTTGACGAAATCAGCACCTGCATCATGCGCCTGGACGATCTCGCTGGGACTGAAGGCACCGGGCATGGAAACCAGCTGCAGGGCCTTGGTTCTGGCAATGACCGCCGGGTCGGTATTGGGCGATACGATGAATTGGGCGCCGGCATCGGCAGCCTGCTCCAGGAGCGAGAGCTGGGTGACCGTTCCGGCACCGATGGTGATCTGGCCCGCATAGGCGGTCCGGATTTCAGAGATCATCTGGCAGGTCTCGGCATGGGTTTCTGGTCTTTTGAGGTCGAAGGTGACTTCCATGATCGAAATCCCCGCCTGATGCAGGGTTTCGGCCAATTTCAAGCCATATTTCCCGTTAACCCCCCGGATGATGGCCACAATCTTCTGAGCCAGGACTTTTTCAACGATTTGCTGCTGCACGATCCTTACCTCCCTGTTTTACCTGAACCTTCACCATTCAGCGATTGTCCCGTCCTGGTTTCTCCAGATCGGATTTTTCCAGGTCGGTGCGGTTTGACTGGCAGCAATGACGGCCTCCTCATTGATGGAAATCCCCAGGCCAGGTCGTTCGATGATGTCAATATAGCTGTCCTGGTAATTGTAGATCGATGCATCCTCGAGGTAGTCCAGCAGTTCGGCGCTTTGATTGTAGTGAATGCCCAGGCTTTGCTCCTGGATGAACACGTTGGGCGTGCAGGCATCGAGCTGCAGGCAAGCACCGAGGGCGATTGGGCCCAAGGGGCAATGCGGGGCCACTGCGACATCATAAGCCTCCGCCATGGCGGCAATTTTCTTGCATTCGCTGATACCACCGGCATGGGACAGATCGGGCTGGATGATGTCCACGATGCCATCCTCCAGAAGATTCTTAAAATCCCAGCGTGAAAACATCCGCTCGCCCGTGGCAATGGGGGTCGGGGTGTATTTGGCAATCTCGCGCAAGGCCTCGTTGTTTTCCGCCAGCACTGGTTCTTCAATAAACATCAGCTTATAGGGCACCAGTTCATAGGCCAGGACCTTGGCCATCGATTTGTGCACCCGGCCGTGGAAATCAACGGCGATATCCATTTTATAGCCCAGGGCATCGCGGATGGCTGCCACCCGCTGGCAGACCGCTTCGATCTTCTGGAAGGAATCGATATAATGCAATTCCTCCGTGGCATTCATTTTGATGGCATCATAGCCCTGGCTGGCGGCCAGGAGGGCTTCCTTGGCCACATCATCGGGGCGGTCACCGCCGATCCAGCGATAGACCCGGATTTTGTCCCGGCAGGCACCACCCAGAAGCTCATGGACCGGAGCCTGGTAATACTTGCCCTTGATGTCCCATAGCGCCTGGTCAATGCCGGCGATGGCGCTCATGACCTCCGGCCCGCCGCGATAAAAGCCAGAGCGATACATGGTCTGCCACAGGTCCTCGATCCGCAGCGGGTTTTTCCCGATCAGGACCATGCGGAACTCATTGACGGCGGCGGCGACCGTGTCGGCCCGGCCTTCAATAATCGGCTCACCCCAGCCGGTGATGCCGGCATCGGTTTCAAGCTTCAGGAAAAGCCAGCGAGGCGGGACTTTGTAGAGGGTCAGATTGCTGATTTTCATCTGGATCTCCTGTCTTTGACGAAATTAGCGGTCAAACTGCATATAAAGACTGTGGACAATCGGTTCTTGGTTGAGCTCCACCACAATGACGGTATCCAGGTCGACAGAAAAATCCCTGGGCAGGATCACCCGGAAGCGATGCTCGTCCCTGGCGATTTCGTAGGACTGGAAATAGGGCAGGTCCGTGCCGGTTTCCAGCAGATAGACCCGTTTGACGTCGGCTTCCAGATTGCAAATCCGGATTTCGTCCGGCGTCTCGACGGTATCCATCACATGCAAGAACAGTTTGCCAGCCTTGGCGGTGACCCCGCCCCAGCGTATCTGGTAAGGCAGGTCCGGTGAAGCCTGGGTGCCATAGATGCTGTCACCATTGACCTTGAGCCAGTTCCCCACGGTTGAGAGGACCTGGTCACTGCCTTCGGGAATGATCCCCAAGGCATCCGGACCCACATTCAAAAGCAGATTGCCACCTTTGCCAACGACATCGACCAGCATCTTGACCACCTTGCCGGGCTGCTTCCAGTTGAAATCGTCCCGGGAAAAGCCCCAGGAATTATTCAAGGTCATCGGGGTTTCCCAATCTCCATGATACGCCAGAGCCGGGATATCATTATCCGACATATTACGGAAATCGCCGATGCCATAGCCAATCCGGCCATTGATGATGCAATTGGGCTGATGCTGGTGGACCCATTGCTCCAGCTCGCGGCACAGCTCGACCGGCATATTGTAAGGGGTGTCAAACCAGATCATGCCAATCTCGCCGTAGTTCGTCAGCAGCTCTTGGACCTGGGGCTTGACTTTATTATTGAAGTATTTCCGGAAATCCTTGCCGGCCGGGTCAAAATCCCAGGTATTGCCATCGCCATCCGGATCCTCCCAGTCCTGCATCTGGGAATAATAGACGCAGAACATCAGGCCTTGCTTGCGGCAGGCCACAGCGAGCTCTGCGATGATATCGCGGCCAAAGGGGGTGTTCATGATATTGTAAGCTGAAGCTTTTGTATCGAACAGGGCAAAGCCATCATGATGCTTGGATGTGATGCAGACATACTTGGCCCCGTATTCTTTTGCTTTCCGGGCCCAGGTATCCGCATTGAAATCGACCGGATTGAAGGTCTCGGCCAGCTTTTTATAGTCCTGCAACGGGATTTTGGCATTGCGCATCAGCCATTCCGTCGGGTAGGGATAATGCTGGCCATTCCAGTATCCGGCCAGCTCCGCATAGAGTCCCCAGTGGATAAACAGGCCATAGCGGGCTTCCCTGAACCAATTCATTCGATCAACAGACATTGTTTTCCTCCAATAATGTTCCTGTCAGCCTAGCGAACCGATAGTTCTTCATAGACAGACTGATAGTAGAGTGCGTTTTCGACCGGCACAGAGCTCGGGATATGATTGCCAGTGGCCATAAAAAATCCCGGGCAGTCACGGCCGATGTCCAGGCAGCGTTTGACCTCCTGGTAGATCTCTGCCTGGGTCCCATAGGTCAATATTCTGCAGTCGGCATTGCCGATCATGACATGGGACTGGCCATATTTTTTAGCCATAGCGGCCAGGTCCGTGGTCGGTTCCATGACAAAACCATCAAAGCCACAAGCGGCGATCCGGTCGACCAGAACCGAATAATTTCCATCTGACGTGTAGAGGATCTTCTTGTTTTTCCGTTTCAATGGCTCGAGCAGGCGCTCATAGTTCTGGAAAATGTAGGTCTCATACCAGTCTGCACGGTAGAAGGGTCCCGATGTCCAGGCGATATCATCATGAACCATGACCACTGGGGCGTCCGACTCAGCCAGCGCTGCAAAATACTGGCTGATCCAGTCGGTGTAGCGGTTGACGAGCTGACCCGTTGCGGTGGCATCGACCCCCAGGGCAGTCAGCAGCAAATCCCAGCCAAATATCTCCAGCAGACCGGAAATCAGGGTGACATAGACGCCACAGGTCACCACCTGGTCCGGATGCAGCTGCTGCTTATGTTCGAAATTCTGATTGAAGGTCGCGAGGATCTGGCTTTTGTCCCGGGCACCGTAGACGGCGTAAGGGTCGAATTTGAACAGGTCTTCCTCATCCTCAAACAGCTTGAAGGTATGATTGTCAAAATCCGAACCATCCGCAGCATACTGGGCATGGCCCATATTGGTGCGAATATTGCCAAAGATGTCGCGATAGATATCGACACTCCAGGTCAGATCAAATTGCCAGTTCCTTTCGAACAAGCGGACCGCCTGCTGTTTGACAGCATCCGGACTATTTTGATCCACCGGCATGCCCGACACACGGCTGACCAGCGGCCAGTAGGAGCTGGCAGAATACTCCGTACGGGGTATCCGGGCCGGCATTTTCATATGAATGGCATCCATGGCATCGCGATACGACATCTGGATTCAACCTTTCACCGCTCCGGCTGTAACACCGCTTTGCACCTGTTTGTGGAAGAAGGTGTTTATAACCAGCTCTTGCTTTTGGCTAGGCGACCACCACTTTGATGAGGTCGCCGGGATTGGTGTAAAGGGTTGCAAAAAGGCCGGGGGCCTCAGCCAGACGGATTTCCTGGCTGATGACCGGGGCAAGATCGACCTCGCCCTGATTCAATAGTGATGTGGCGTCCTGGAAATCCGCCATGGTGTATAAGAAGCTTCCCCGAATGGACAGTTCTCGCGTCACAACCTTCTGCATGTCAATTTCGATCTGTTTCGCCGAATTGCCAATCCAGATGATCGTACCCTTCGACTTGACACAGTCGATGCTTTGTCTGGCTGCAGCAGATACGCCGACACATTCAAAGGCGATATCTGCACCCAGGCCATTCGTCAGGCCGAGGATGGCCGTTTCGACGGGTTCTTGGCCAGGATTGACCGTGGCGTCGGCACCCATCCGGGCCGCAATTTTGAGTCTGGTATCGCTTAAATCGGTCACAATGACCTTTTGCGGATTGGCCAGTTTGACGAGTGACAGTGCCATCAGGCCAATGGTACCGGCGCCAATAATCAAGACCGTCTGGCCGGTCAAATCACCCGCAGACCGGATGGCGTGCCGGGCAACCGCCAAGGGTTCGATCAGAGCCCCCAGGGAAAACGGAATCTGGTTCTCAAGTTTAAACAAGAGGCGTTCCGGAACACAGAGATATTCGGTCAGGGCCCCATCGCAGTCCAGCACACCATAGGCACGCTTATTGAGGCAGAACTGGATATTCCCGGCCAGGCAATTGACACAGATGCCACAGGTCTCAACCGGATAGGCAGTGACACGGTCCCCCACCTTGAATTGCCGGACCCCTGGCCCAATCTCCGCTATTTCGCCAGAAAATTCATGGCCCATGACCATCGGGGCAATTCTGCGGCCAGTCAATCCGGCATAGCCATGGACGTCCGAACCGCAGATTCCACAGGCCCTCACCCGGATTTTCACCTGGTCCGCCTTGGGCACAGGTTCCGGTCGATCCTGGATTTCCAGCCGTTCAGGGCCAACAAAAACTAAGGCTTTCATGTTGTCTGCCATTGCCTCACTTCATCCTCGAGGGATGATCCTTGATGATTACGATGGATGCTCTTGTTGAGTCGTTTTCAGTCGGGCCAGGTCTTGACCTTGTAAATACTGCGATTGATATTTTCTTTGACCAGGCGTTGGGCTGTTTCACTGTCACCATCCACGATCGCCTGGTAGATCCGCCAATGGTGGTCAAAGCCAAATTCAAGTCCGATATTGTCATTCATTTCAATGAAATGACGGAAAAAGTAATCTGAGAAGGTCTCGATCGTCGCTTTGACCAGAGAGTTTCCCGAGATCTCTGCGAGATAGACATGAAATTTCATATCAGCAATCGAATACTGCTGCCGGTCATTGGTTTCAATACAGGATCGCATCGTCTCCACAATGTCATGGAGCTTCATCAATTGGGTTTTGGTGGCCCGCTGAGCAGCCAGGTCCGCACTGAGCATGTCGATCGCAATCCGGAATTCGAGGATTTCCAGGATTTGTGCCGACTTGATATGGTCCATGCTGATCAGGACCCTCGTATTTTCAATGTCCCGGACATAGGTGCCATCCCCATTGATGGTTTCCACCATGCCCTCTGCGGCCAGGCGCTGAATCGCAGACCGGACCGTCGCCCGGCTGACTCCAAACAGTTCGGACAACTTTTTCTCACTGGGCAATTTGGAGCCGGGCTCTTGCTCTTGGCGGACAATCAGCTGGCGCAGCTGATCATAGACAGCCTCGCTCACCTTGACCTTGTCGATCCGGTGGAACTGGTTCATCCCCTGACCTGTCCTATCACAAAACTCGCGCCCATTTGCAGATTAGCCTCCCTGGATCATGCGTTAAATCACATTGCTGTTACCTGTCTGACAGGTAGCTTGACTCCAGTATAGCCATCCGGCAAAGTCATTGTCAACTCGATTATGTTCATTTTTCACATATATTTTGTTAATTGTGCACATTCATAATTGCCAGACGGCTCGCTCTAGCGGATTGTCAAAGAAATCTGTCCGCTGTTTGAACAGCAGACCGTACCTGTCTGACAGCAGCAGCTGAACTGGGGCGGGGTGATGAACGGAACCTGCTGATGAGGGCTTTGGATCAGCACATGCTCAGGCCTGTCTGGTTGCCTTGGCCTGGTATGACCTCTCAGGTTGGTTCAATCGGCAGAATTTCCCGGCAGTGTGGATCATTGCCGCAGCCGTAGATTGATGATCATGGTCTTAAATTGGTTCTAAGAGTTAAGCCTCGTATTGATCAGGTGGAATATATTATTGGTAAAATTATCTGCCTCTTTGCCGAGAGCGGGTAGGTCCATTGCCATTTTAAGGATCATACTGGCACCCTAGAATCAACAGTCTCTTTGAACTTCTTTCTGGATGATTTGACCAACTCTGAACACCTCCACCAAGATATTTCCTGGCCATTTGTCGATTTTTTACTCTTGTGTGATTTCACCAATTCTTTCTCGCAATTTATGCTATAATAGACAATAACAAGTAGTGAATAACTACTTTTCAAATATTCTCTCTCGTTTGGGAGACCTTATTGGAAGATCTGCAGCGAAATTATGCGAGCGGGTTTTTTTATTTTACAGACCACTATTTTTTCACTAGTACTTCCCGATAAATACAAAACTCGAACACAGCCATATTGAAGACAAAATGGGTACTTCTTATCCAAGAATGCTGCACGTTTAGCGGATTTCCGAGCCACCATTGATGGCCAGTGCAGGACAAACATCCATGACTTGATCCACCTCGAACCCACGACCATCTAGCCAGGTCAATTTGATCGGTGTCGTTTTCCCAACTTTGACCTTAACGAGTAAAAAAGAGCCCTGGTCGATTACTGGCCAGGGCTTTACTGCTTCAGGGATTGATGATCTGACAGAATATGGAGCGATAATTCGCCAATCTCTGCTGGGCCTCTTCCCGGCTCTCGTCCTGGATTGAATAGTAGATCTTGATCTTCGGCTCGGTGCCCGAGGGTCGGACCGCGATCCAGGAATGGTCCATGAGGATGAATTTGAGCACATTTTCAGCGGGCAGGCCATCGATGCCCTGCGCATAGTCCTTGACAGTCCGGAGCGAGTGAATCAGCGTTGGACCATTAGTGCGCAGCTCAGCCATGATGGCCTGGATCTTCTGGGCACCATCGGCGCCTTTGAGGGTGAAGGAATCGAGCGCATCGAGGAAAAAGCCATATCGCTGGTAGAGTTCTTCGAGGGCGTCGATCAGGGTGTGGCCCTGACCCTGATGCCAGGCGGCCATTTCGACGATCAAAAGCGACGCGACAACGGCGTCTTTGTCCCGGGCATGAGTGCCGACAAGATAGCCGAAGCTCTCCTCATAGCCGATGGCAAAGTGTTTGGCCCCGGTCTTTTCATAGTGGTTGATCCGGTCACCGATGTATTTGAAGCCAGTCAGGGTATCTTCCACCACCAGGCCGCGGCTGCGGCCAATGGTCGCGCCCAGCTCATTGGTGACGATGGTCTTGACCAGCAGCGAATCCGGCGTCTGGGCGCGATGGTGGGTGACATAGTCGACCAGCAGGGCGCCAATCTGGTTCCCGGTCAGCAGGATGAAATCGCCCTGGTGGCGGACTGCGACCCCGACGCGGTCGCAGTCGGGGTCGGTGCCGAGGACGAGATCGGCGCCCTCGGCCCGGGCTTGCTCGATGCCGAGGGTCAGGGCATCGCGTTCCTCCGGATTGGGTGAACGGACGGTCGAGAAATTGCCATCGGGTTGCTCCTGGCTGGCCACGACAGTGACGGTGAACGGTTCCAGAACGGCGCGGACGGGGATATTGCCCGTGCCATGGAGCGGGGTGTAGACCACCCGGATTGCCGATGATTGCTTAAAAATCGACTGTTTCCGGACCTCAGCCAAATAAGCCTGGAGCACGTCATCGCCGACCCAATAGAGGAGCCCATCCTGCGCGGCCTGATGCAGGGGCAGCACGGGGATCTGCTGATAATCGGTGATGGCATTGACCTGAGCGATGACGAGTCGTGCCTCGTCGGGCAAGATCTGGCAGCCGGTTTCGTCATAGACTTTGTAGCCGTTATACTCTTTGGGATTATGGCTGGCGGTGATCACGATCCCGGCCTGGCAACCCAAGTGGCGCACAGCAAAGGACAGAACCGGTGTTGGCATCAGGGTCTTGAACAGGGCGACCTGGATCCCGGCGGCACACAGGACGGATGCAGCCTCGGCGGCAAATTCGCGGGACAGGTTCCTGGAGTCATAGGCGATGGCAACCTGAGCGGCGCAGGCTCCCCTG
This sequence comes from uncultured Mageeibacillus sp., assembly GCA_964499985.1. Taxonomy (GTDB): domain Bacteria; phylum Bacillota; class Clostridia; order Saccharofermentanales; family UBA5734; genus UBA5734. The sequence continues at coordinate 4,097 of CAZCMX010000008.1, read as the reverse complement.
CTGTTCAGGTGGTGGGCCAGGCCCAGGGTCGCACGACGCACCGTATAGGCATTCATCCGGTTGGTTCCGGCGCCCATCACGCCGCGCAAGCCGCCCGTTCCAAATTCCAGGTCGCGGTAGAAGCGGTCCTCGATTTCCTTTTGCTCGGTAATGGCCAGAAGCTCCGCGCGCGTCGTCTCGTCAAAGGTCAGCCATTGGTTGTATCGTTCCTGGATCGTCATGCTCGCCCACCTGTCCCCTGTAAATAGAATCATTTAATGCAATCATTGTAGCGGTTCGAGCGAAATTCAACCACCGTTTGCCAATCATTGGGACCCGCTGGGCTCTGTGCCTCGTTTGCCTTCCCGCTCTAAGACGCCCGCTAAATCCAGCCAAGAATAAAAAAGCCGACATGGGTCATGGCATGGGCGAGCATGGCCGTCTCGAGGTTTTTGCGCCAGAAAAGCCAGCCAAAAACAAAGCCACCGATCGCATTGAGCAGAATGGTGCGAAGAATGACTGGCGCGGTCAGGGTGACGACGGCAGCCAGGGCGGGCAGATGACCGGCGCCAAACAGGAAGGCAGCCAGGCCAATCGCTGACCAGACCATCCAGGGTGGCGGTTGGCAGCCCTTGGCTGGTTGCCTGGCCAGGCGACAGCCTATCCAGACAAATAAGGACATCAAGCCCCAGCGCAAGAGCAGTTCCTCAGTGATCCCGCCATACAATAAGCCCAGCATCAATTGAAGGTATGGATTGCTTTCAGCGGTGGCCAGAGACTGGAATTCCGGCCCCAGAAAGGGCAAAAACAGGCGGTCCAGCAGGGTGATCAGCCCAGCCAGGCATAAGCCGAGGCCAGTGGCCAGTAAAGCCGCACGGCGCAAGCGAGGCCAAACCGGCATGCGATGGGTCATTTTTTCAGAAAGCAGTGAAACCAGGCCAACCCGGGGGGCCAGCAGGCAGCCCAGGCCCACGGCAATAGCCAGAAGGATAATGGGCTGGAGCATGGACAATGTCACAAGCAGTGCAAAGGGCAGAGTGATCAGCTCAGGCTGGGTTTGCTGGACCTTGGCCAGACTGGGCAGAATGGCAATCGGCAGTGTCAGGCTACCGATCAGTCCTATGGCCAGCAAAGCACCAAATGATTTCCAAAAGTCGCTTTTCTCTTGCATCGATGTCCCCCTGATGAATGTCTGATTCCAAGATTAGCATGGGTTGGTTCAGGTGCGTGATCCGTGAAGCTGTAGCAGTTTTTAGCCCGTCACTGGACGGTTGGCGCTAGACAGCCGCTTCGATATAGATGAAATTCGGATTGGCCGCGGCTGCGTCCTGGAAAACCTGGCGCAAGGCCGTGCTGTAGCTGCCGAGGTTTTGCCCCACCTGGTCGCGAAAAAGCAAAGTCACCTGGACTGGTTCGCTGCGGGTGCTGAGGACATCCCAGAGTGCGTCGAGGTTGTTGCCATAATAGGCCGGCAAATGCAGTTTGCGCTTCAGGTAATGGTGGGTCGCGGGGATCGTCGTCATTTTCCGGCCATTGAGCCAAATGGTCCGCATAAATGGTCCTTTCCGGTGTATTCAGGGGCTCAATAGAGCTGGGTGAAGGTCTGGTAATGGTCATCCGTATAGAAAATCAAGCCGTCATTGGAGAAAACGAGCCGCTCGTCGCCACGAAACCCACCCTCGTAATTAACATCGCATTCATAATAGATACGGCCTGATTTTGGGGGCAGGAGGCCCTCCCGGTTGCCAAAACGGTCGCCGCCAATCGAAAGCTCATCTGTGACCTCCCATAAATTACCTTGTTCGCTTTCCCAACCCAGATCCATCGCCTCTCGTTTGGTGATGAAATTGGATGGCAGCTTCTGGTAAACATGCAGATAGGCTGCAACATCTTCCGGCGAGGTGTAGTGGCCGTTTTCAGCCAAGGCCTTGGGAGCTGATGTTTCCGGGATTTCTGGGGCTTCTGGGGCTTCTGGGGCTTCTGATGCTTCTGATTCTTCTGGGGCTACCAGGATCGTCATCTGAGCAGACGCAGTAGTTGGAGCCCTGTCGGTTGACGAGGCTGCGCGATCGATCTGGCCACAGCCGGACAAAGCAATGACCAGCAGCAAAAGAATGACGAGGTCCAGTTTTATGTTTTTAAACCTTAAGCGCAGCCAATCCAACATCCAGGTTTTTCTCCAGTCTTCGACGAGATCGCGGGCCTTTGTTTCTGATCGTATAAGTTGATTATAATTGATTTTTTGATCATGATCGCCGCAACTTATGCCCTATTGCCCAGGGCGATTCGTCGCGGGTCATCAAGTCTAAGATGATTTCCAGAAGGTCTGGTATACGTGCATCATGGTTCCCTATGCAAACTGGTCTTATCAGAACGTGTAAAA
>CAZCMX010000008.1:0-1635 GCA_964499985.1 uncultured Mageeibacillus sp. | reverse complement strand
GGTATACGTGCATCATGGTTCCCTATGCAAACTGGTCTTATCAGAACGTGTAAAATCGACCCTTTTGATATGACCAGTTTGCATAGGGATTTGAAACAGGAGCCCCGAAAAAGTTTACAATCAAATCATAGCGACCAGCGAATTTACCGGGGAGACGCGCAAGAGTGTCACCCGGATCATGAAGGATTAGGGGAATGGACCAATTTGATGACCTTTTGCAGCAGTTCCTGCGCAAGATCGAAGAAGAGGAGGAAAAGATGCACACGGCCAATCTGATGGTCGTCGGCAAGACCGGGGTCGGCAAAAGCACGCTGATCAACAGCGTCTTTCGCGAAGACCTGGCGGATACGGGAATCGGTACGCCGGTCACCCAGCATCTGCGGAAAATCACCAAAGCCGGCGTGCCTCTGACGGTTTACGATACCAAAGGTCTAGAGCTCGACCGTGACGTGCAGCAGGCGATCAAGAAGGAGATTCTCGACGAGATCGACCTGATGATCCGCCAGAACAACAAAGACCACTTCATCCACATGATCTGGTACTGCATCAACAGCCAGTCGCGGCGGATCGAGGATTTCGAAATCGACTGGATGAATACATTCGCCGCCAAAATCCCGGTGATTGTCGTGCTCACTCAGTCGTTTGGCAAAGATTACAAAGCGCTGGAAAAGCATATCCTGGACCTGAACCTGCCGATCAAGGGGGTCCGCTCCGTCCTGGCCCATGAGCTCGAGATCAGCGATGCATTCACATTGCCGGCTTTTGGCCTCAAGGAACTGGTCGACCTGACCTTCGACTGCCTGCCCGAGGCCGCCCATGCCGCGTTTATCAATGCCCAGAAAATCAACGTCGAACGCAAGCTGGAGGCAGCCAACCGGGCTGTCCTCCCCTTCGTCACCGCCGCCTTCGCCGAGGGCTTCAATCCCCTGCCCTTTGCCGATGCCGCGCTGCTCGTCCCGACCCAGCTGGCGATGCTGGCCCGCCTGACCGTCATTTTTGGTGTCCCCCTGAAAAAATCGATCCTGACGGCGATCATCACCGGCGTGCTGGGAACCGGCGGCGCCACCGCGATCGGTCGGACCATCGTGGCCAACCTGTTCAAGCTCCTGCCTGGTATTGGGACCGCGGCCGGCGGCGCGATCAGCGGCACCACTGCCGCAGCCATCACCGCCGCCTTCGGATTCGCCTACAACCAGGCCATGGTCAAGGTCGTCCAGCGCTTCTACGCCGGCGAAAGCGTCACGGAAAAAGAAATGGTCGCGCTCATGCGCACGACCTTCCACGAACAGATGAAAAAAGGCATCGACCCGGACAAACTCAAATAGTCCGGGGGTTGCCAAAGCTTCGACCGTATTTGCGTAACACCATAAACTGAGTAATCGCTCTGTTGATTGGATCAACTGATTTAATGCTCTTTATCTTCGCCGATGAGAAACTGCCTGGCGCCCATCATACCGCACAAACCACACTGAGTGTCATTTTAACACGGTGATCAGTCACATGAACATGGCGCCCGTGCAATGTCTGAGCTCCCCATCCGAATAATCCATGGCATAATATGCAGCATGCATGAGGCAGGCTGGAGACAATACGAAGATGAATTTACACGACTTCGAGTGGCAAATGGATCCGGTC
>CAZCMX010000007.1:0-54534 GCA_964499985.1 uncultured Mageeibacillus sp. | reverse complement strand
TGTGTTAGGCACGCCGCCAGCGTTCATCCTGAGCCAGGATCAAACTCTCAAATAAATGTTATCTGAGAGCCATTTGGCTCTTTGATTACTTTTAAACTCAATTCCTAAGAATTGATAAAGGCTCGTCTTTGTTTGTCTGCATTGTTCAATTTTCAAGGTCCGTGCGCCGCGTTTCGCTCAAGGCGCTTTGCTATAGTACCACCCGTCTCAGGGGTTGTCAACACCCTTTTTTCAAAGATTTTGCCAATTTTTCAAGCAGCGGTTTTGCCAGCCGGAATAACTGGATTGACAGTTAATGATATTAAGACACTATATAAATAGTAATGTCTGCTGTATGTCATTTTTTAACCTGATTTATGCACGATAGGTGCATCAAACCCACTCTTTTATCTGATAATTGATTCAGGTCTGTTGACAAATTAAGCTGTCACTCAGATGATGGTATTAGAGACCAATCGATGATAAAGGGGCAAAACTATGGCTTCGATCCTTTTTCCGATGAATCTGAATATAGAAAAAGCAAGACCCTTTGTCCTCGAGGGCCTGGCGACTGATTTTGTCTTGCACAGGCTGGTCCGCGAGGAAGGGCAGGCCAGTTGTTTCTGGCTGCAAACTCGCAAGGGATCGGGTCAGGTCATGGTGTCTGGTCAGACGCTGGCAGTCGCCGCAGGTCAGGGCGCCTGGATCAACCAGGGCCATCCCTTTGAGCTGGTTGCCGGTCCGGAAGGCTGGACCGTGGACTGGCTGGCTCTTTCCGGCACGGGGGTGGACGGTCTGGTTCGATCTAATCCGGACTTCAGTCAGCCTGCGGTTTTTCATCTGGCGGATGAAGCTGTTTTGCATGACCGGTTCACCCTGATCCTCAAGACGGCACATGATTTGTCACGGTCCGCCAGTGATCGTCATTCGATGGAGGCCTATGCCCTGGTCCTCGAGATCAGCGAGCAGATCAGCGACCGGCCATTGACCGGGCGCGGCATCATTCGCGAGCAGCGTCTGAAACCAGTACTGGACCATATTGCCATGCATTTCCGCGAGGCCATTACCCTGGAAGCATTGGCCAAGGTCATGGGAGTCACCCCGCAGCACCTGTGCACCGTCTTCAGGAAATTGATGGGCTTGCGAATCTTCGAGTACATCAACCAGGTCCGGATCCAGGCCAGCAAGGCCGATCTGATCGATCATCCGGAAAAATCAGTCAAAGCGGTGGCCAATGCCTGTGGATTTGATGATGTCAGCTATTTCTGTTCCATTTTCAAGCGCTTTGAAAAAGTAACCCCCGGGGATTTCCGCAAGCTATACCATGCCTGACCCCTTTTTTCAGGAATCATCGGGATTGCTGCTCCGGCAATAGAGCAAAAAAGGGAGCCACTGTCGTGGCTCCCTTTTCAGGTCTTGATAACAGGCAGGATCGAGTCGGGCTTATTTCTGGCCGAGGGTGTCGCCGCCGGCAATCGCGGCCTGGGCGGCAGCGAGGCGGGCGATCGGTACGCGGAACGGCGAGCAGGAGACATAGCTGAAGCCGAGCGAATGGCAGAAGGCGATCGAAGCCGGATCACCGCCATGCTCACCGCAGATGCCGAGCTTGATGTTCGGGCGGGTGGCGCGGCCATAATCGCTGGCGATCTTCATCAGCTTGCCAACCCCATTGGTATCGAGACGGGCGGTCGGATCGCTCTCAAAGATCTTGACCTTGTAATAAGCGTCGAGGATCTTGCCGGCGTCGTCACGGGACAGGCCATAGGTCATCTGGGTCAGGTCATTGGTGCCAAAGCTGAAGAATTCGGCTTCGGTCGCGATTTCGTCGGCAGTCAGGGCGGCACGCGGGATCTCGATCATGGTCCCGACCTGGTACTTGAGGTCGACGCCAGCCTCGGCGATCACGAGATCCGCCGTGCGGACGATGATGTTCTTGACGAATTTCAGTTCCTTGACGTCACAGACGAGCGGGATCATGATTTCCGGCATGACATTGAGGCCTTCTTTGTTGACCGCAATCGCTGCCTCGATGATCGCCCGGGTCTGGATCTCGGCGATTTCCGGATAGGTGACCGCCAGGCGGCAACCACGGTGGCCCATCATCGGGTTGAGCTCATGCAGGTCATTGATGATGCCGGTGAGCTGTTCGCTGCTGATGCCGAGGGCCTGGGCCAGTTCTTCAATCTCGTCGGCTTCGTGGGGCAGGAATTCGTGCAGCGGCGGATCGAGGAGGCGGATGGTGACCGGTTTGCCTTTCATGATCTTGAAAATGCCGGCGAAATCCTCGCGCTGCATCGGCAGGATCTTCTCGAGGGCCGTGCGGCGGGCATCCTCGGTCTTGGCGACGATCATCTGGCGGAAGGCAAAGATGCGGTCCGGTTCGAAGAACATGTGCTCGGTGCGGCACAGGCCGATGCCTTCGGCGCCGAGGGTGACAGCCACCTGGGAATCCTTGACTGTATCGGCATTGGTCCGGATCTTGAGGGTGCGGACCTCATCGGCCCATTCCATGATCGTGGCAAAATCGCCGGAGAGGCTGGCTTCCTCGGTCTTGATGGAGCCGGCATAGACAGTTCCGGTAGAGCCATCGAGGGAGATCCAGTCTCCTTCATTGAAGCGGATACCGTTGGCGACGAGGAAATATTTCTCGCTCTCGCGGATCGACAGCTCGGAACAGCCGGAGACGCAGCATTTGCCCATGCCGCGGGCGACGACGGCGGCGTGGGAGGTCATGCCGCCACGGCCAGTCAGGATGCCCTGGGAGACATTCATGCCCTGGATGTCTTCCGGGGAGGTCTCGAGACGGACGAGGATGACCTTTTCGCCACGGGCAGAAGCCTCGGTTGCATCATCCGCATTGAAATAGACCTGGCCACTCGCGGCGCCAGGAGAAGCGGGCAGGCCCTTGGCGATCGTTTTGCCAGCCTTGAGGGCCGCCGGTTCGAAGGTGGGGTGCAGCAAGGCATCGAGCTGTTTCGGGTCGATTTTCAGGAGCGCTTCCTTTTTGTCGATCATGCCTTCGGCGACGAGGTCGACGGCCACTTTGAGGGCGGCGGCGGCGGTGCGCTTGCCATTACGGGTCTGCAGCATGAACAGCTTGCCGCGCTCAATCGTGAATTCCATGTCTTGCATGTCGCGGTAGTGGCGCTCGAGCTTTTCGGCGATGTCGACGAACTGCTGGTAGACCTCCGGCATGACTTCCTTCAATTGGTCGATCGTCTGCGGGGTGCGGATGCCGGCGACGACGTCCTCGCCCTGGGCATTCATCAGGAATTCGCCGTAGAGCTTCTTCTCGCCGGTGGCCGGGTTGCGGGTGAAGGCGACGCCGGTGCCCGAGGTCTCGCCCATATTGCCATAGACCATTTCCTGGACATTGACGGCGGTGCCCCAGTCGCCCGGGATATCGTTCATGCGGCGGTAGATGATCGCGCGGTCGTTGTTCCAGGAGCGGAAGACGGCCTTGACGGACTCGATCAGCTGTTCGCGCGGATCCTGCGGGAAGCCGACACCCTTGTGTTCCTTATAGAGGGCCTTGAAGCGGGCGACGACTTCCTTCATGGCCGCGGCATCGAGGTCGGTATCGAGCTTGGCGCCGACTTCTTCCTTGACCGTGTCGAGCACATGCTCAAACTTCGCCTTTTCGATTTCCATGACGACGTCGGAGAACATCGCAATGAAACGGCGATAGCTATCGTAAGCAAAACGGGGATTGCCAGTCAGGGCGGAGAGGCCCTCGACAACCTCGTCATTCAGACCGAGGTTCAAAATGGTATCCATCATGCCAGGCATGGAGGCCCGGGCACCGGAACGGACGGAGACCAGATAGGGGTCCTTGGGATCGCCGAACTTCTTGCCGATCTCGGCTTCAGTTTTCGCCAGGGTTTGGAAGATCTCGTCTTCGATATCCTGGGCAATTTTCTCGCCGTCTTCATAATAACGGGTGCAGGCTTCGGTGGTGATCGTGAAGCCACGCGGGACAGGCAGGCCCAGGCCGGTCATTTCCGCCAGGTTGGCGCCCTTGCCGCCGAGAAGGTTTTTCATTTTGGCGTTGCCTTCAGCGAACTGATAGACATACTTGGTCATGTGTATCTTTCCTCCTTGTCATCTGCCGAATCATGCACCGGCAGGCCGTTCTGCAATGCGCTGGCAAGTTTTTGCGCAAGCTAGCGGTAGTAGTATAGCACTTTACCAAAGCTTGCAACCAATCAAGTTGTTATTTTTGGCAGAAAAAACAAAATCTGGCAGGTCCTGGAAATAGCGGGAGCCGGAGCGGCAAGGCGGTCTGGCAGGATCGATCAAAAAAAGGCCCCGGGCTGGAAATGGAAGCATCCATGACCAGCCCGGAGCCAAGATTAAACCATCATTACGACTGATGCTCAGGTTAGTTGAACTTGCCGGCAAACCAGGTGTCCAGTTCGTCGATTTTTACCCGGACCTGCTGCATGGAATCGCGTTCGCGGATCGTCACACTCTGGTCTTCCAGGGAATCGAAGTCAAAGGTCACGCAATACGGGGTGCCGATTTCATCCTGGCGCCGATAGCGCTTGCCGATCGACTGGCGGTCGTCAAATTCGCAGAAGAACTTTTTCGACAGCTGGTGATAAATCGGTTCGGCAGCCTCGGACAGCTTGGCGGACAGAGGCAGAACGGCAACTTTGACCGGGGCCAGGGCGGGCGCAAAGCGCAAGACGGTGCGGATATCGCCCGGGGCGATTTCTTCCTCGTCATAAGCCGAGCAGAGGAAAGCCAGGGCAACCCGGTCGGCACCCAGGGACGGCTCGATGACATAGGGGATATATTTCTGGTTGGTGGCCGGATCGAAGTAGGACAGGTCCTCACGAGCATGTTCGATATGCTGCTTGAGGTCATAGTCGGTGCGGTCGGCAACCCCCCAAAGCTCACCCCAGCCGAAGGGGAAAAGGAATTCGAAGTCGGTCGTGGCCTTGGAGTAGAAGGCCAGCTCTTCCTTGGCATGGTCGCGGGTGCGGATTTCCTCCGGCTTGAGGCCGAAGTCCACCAGCCACTGGTAGCAGAATGCGCGCCAGTACTCGAACCATTCCAGATCGGTGCCCGGTTCGCAGAAAAATTCCAGCTCCATCTGTTCGAATTCGCGGGTCCGGAAGGTGAAATTGCCGGGGGTGATTTCATTGCGGAAGGATTTGCCGATCTGGCAGATGCCGAACGGGATCTTGCGCCGGGTGGTGCGCTGGACATTCTTGAAATTGACGAAAATGCCCTGGGCGGTTTCCGGGCGCAGATAGAGCTGGGTGCTGCTGTCCTCGGTCACGCCCTGGAAGGTCTTGAACATCAGGTTGAACTTGCGCACATCGGTGAAGTTCTTCGCACCACAAACGGGGCAGGCGACCTCTTTGTCCCGGATATAGCTGACGAGTTGTTCATCATTCCAGCCATCTACCGGCTGGTCGATGCCCTGGGCCTGGTTGAAATCCTCGATCAGCTTGTCCGCACGATGGCGGCTCTTGCACTGCTTGCAGTCGATCAGGGGGTCAGAAAAACCGCCAACATGGCCAGAGGCAACCCAGGCTTGGGGATTCATCAGGATCGCGCAGTCGACGCCGACATTGTACGGGTTTTCCTGGACGAATTTCTGCCACCAGGCCGACTTGACATTGTTTTTCAACAGGACGCCCAGCGGGCCATAGTCCCAGGAATTGGCCAGGCCGCCATAGATTTCCGAGCCGGGAAAAACAAATCCGCGGTTCTTGGCCAGGGCGACGATTTTCTCCATGGTTTTTTCTGTCGCAAGCACGATGTCAGTCCTCCGTTTCAGCCAAGTCAGCGTTCACCTGTGACTCGGTCGTTTCTGCTGCGGTTTGGGCTTCGATGTTTTTCTCGATTTCATCCACGATGATCCGGGCATCGCTTTCGTCAAAATCTTCACCGGTGCTGCCAGCAATCTGGTCCAGCTCTTCCCGGATGGCTTCGGCTGAGCTGGCATTGAGGGCAGCATTGCGGGCGGCCAGGCGGGCGGCTTCGATCTCGGGGCGCAGAGGAATGATGGGATTCACATGGCCGTGGACGAGCCGGACAACATCTTCGGCCAATTCTTCACAGGCCAGGGTGACCAGATTGGGTGAATCAGAGTCCGTCAGAGGCTGGGCGCCGTCGACCAGCTGGCGGGCGCGCTTGGCGACCAGGATCGCGAGGGTATAGCGGTTGTCCGCCTTTTGGAGCAGTTTTTCCATCGGGGGTTTGACGAGCATATTCAGTTCCTCCTTTAAAGTGAACCAGGTATTACTTCAGTGGCTGAGGACAAAGGCTTCGAGTCCTTTGAGTCGATCATAGCGGCAGTGTTCGGCATCCATGATCGCCAGGATGCGATCGACGGTAGCGGTCAGTTCATCATTGATGACAACATAGTTGAACAGGTTGGCTTTGTTGATCTCGATCCGGCCTTTGAGCAACCGTTGTTCCACGACAGATTCATTCTCGGTGCCGCGTTTGGTCAGGCGGTTCTTCAACTCGGTCAGGGTCGGCGGCATCAGGAACATCATGACGACATCCGTATGGTTTTCCATCACAGCCAGCGAACCCGGTACCGTAATGTCCATCAGAACGTCACGCCCCTCATCGCGCATGGCCTCGAGTGGGGTGCGTGGCGTGCCGTAGTAATTGCCGCAGTAATTGTCGTGCTCGAGGATCTCTCCGTCGACCAGCAGCTGGTGGAATTGCTCGGGTGACCGGAAATAATAGTGCACCCCTTCGATCTCACCCGGTCTGGGTGGACGGGTGGTGATGGAAATGGAATGGGCGACCTGCGGCCGGCGCCGCCTGACCTCGGCAATGACGGTGCCCTTGCCGACTCCCGAAGGACCAGAGAGGCAGAACAGCAGTCCGCGCTGCCTGGGCATTTCACTCATGGGTTTCCTCCTGCATGGCTTTTTCGATATCCTCGACCGAGAGAGCGGACAAGACCAGATGATCACTATCCATGACCAGAACTGAACGGGTCTTGCGGCCGGACGTGGCATCGATCAGGACCGAGCGGTCGCGGGCATCCTGGATCAGGCGCTTGACCGGCGAGCTGTCCGGATTGACAACTGCAATGATCCGGCTCAGGGCGACCAGATTGGAAAATCCAATTTTAACGAATACAGGCTGGTCCATGCGGTCTCCTTGTGGGGTCACTCGATGTTCTGGATCTGTTCACGGATTTTCTCGAGCTCGCTTTTCATCTCGACCACCTGCTGCACCAGCTCCAGGTCATTGGCCTTCGAGCCGATGGTATTGATTTCGCGGTTGATCTCCTGGAGCAGGAAATCCAGCTTCTTGCCGATCGCACCGGATTCTGCCAGAATCGACGCCAGCTGGTGCAAATGGCTGTCGAGGCGAACCAGCTCTTCATCGATGGCACACTTGTCCGCAAACAAAAGGACCTCGGCCGCCAGACGCTGCTCATCATAGAACTTCTTAGCCTGGTCATTGAGCAGCGAGTCTACCCGCTCTGCCAGGCGCTGGCGGTATTCGGCGGGGACCTGCGGCGCCCGGACGGCGACTTTTTCCTTGAGTTCGAGTAAGCGCGCAGCCTTGCCCTGGATATCGGCAACGAGCTTTCCTCCCTCCTGCTCACGCATGGCCATCAGATTGCCGAGGGCCTGGTCAAGGGCCTTTTCCAGCAAAGCCCAGATGGCTTCCGGCTCGATCTGGGCCGATTCGACCCGCAAGACATCGTTGAACCGGGCAATCTGGCTCGTCGAAATGGCTTCGGTGCTGGAGAGCGACTCGCTGATCTGGCGGAGCGCCTGGGCATAGGCCTTGGCCAGGCCCAGATCGCAATGGACACGATAGGCGGTGTCGCTATTGTCCTCGAAATTGATCGACACATCGATCTTGCCCCGGGACAGACGGCGTCCGATCAGGTCACGGGTCCGGGTTTCCAGGGGCTGGAGGACCCGGCTCTGGCGGACCTGGATATCGCAGAAGCGATTGTTGATCGATTTGATCTCAACGGTCACCCGCCGGTCGTCCTGGATCGTTTCCCCACGACCGTAACCGGTCATACTGTAGGCCATTATTCACCTCAATATCTGCGGATTTGCCTCACCTGTCAGGCAAGCTTTTCGATTATATACCGGACCTGATTTTCGCGCAACTGGCGAAATCGGCTGAAACCCTAGAGCCGCAGCGGTTTGAAGGAAAGTCTGTCTGCCGATGCGAGGGTGTAGCGGACCCCCTCAAGCAGGAATTCCGGCGTCTGGTAGGCAGGAACCGGCGCATGGATATGTCCGAAATAGCAGCGCGAGACATTAAACTCAGTTAAGAGCCGGGTCAGCTCGGTGGGCTTGCGGTCGCGGGCAAACGGGGGGTAATGCAAAAAGGCAATCAACTCACAGCCCGGGCAGTCAAGGTCTGCCGCAGCCAGAAGCGACAGGCGGAGCCGGCCGATTTCCCGGGCATAGATCTTGGCATCATCCCTGGAAAAGACCGGGTCATCCGGCAAGATCCAGCCACGGCTGCCGCAGATCCTGACCGAGTCCTCCACAACCAGGGCATTGTTGCGCATGAAGCGCAGGCTCAAAAGGCCATGCGCCTGGCAGAGCTTTTCCAGCTTCGCCAGTGAGGTCCACCAATAGTCATGATTGCCGCGCGACAGGATCTTGGTCCCCGGCAGCTCATGCAGGAACTGGAGGTCGGGCAAGGCTTCTGGCAAGGTCAGGGCCCAGGAGATATCGCCCGGCAAAACCACCGTGTCAGTGGGAGCCACCGTCGCCAGCCAGTTATCCCGGATGCGCTCGGTATGGTTATGCCAATGGGAGCCAAAGACCGCCATCGGTTTGTCCACGCCATTGGCCAGATGTGGATCTGACAAGACAAACAATGCCATGCTCAGGTGGCCTCCGCGTGAAAGTGACGGTGAACAGCCTCGGCTACCGATGTGCCCAGTCCCTTGACCGCCATCAGATCAGGCAGGGTCGCTTCGCTGACCGCCTTGATCGTCAGGAAATGCTTGAGCAGGAGGCGCCGCTTGGCCGGCCCAACGCCCGGGATATTTTCCAGGGACATCCGGATGGTCCGTTTCCTGGCCATCGACTGGTTCAATTTGCGGGCAAAGCGGTGGGCTTCGTCCTGGATCGCCGTCAGGAGACGCAAAAGGCCCATGCTCTGGGCATCCTGCTGTTCAAGGCGCTGGCGCAGCTCGAGGATTTCCCCGCCAGGCAAAGCCAGGCCGCGCGTGCGATGCCGCTCATCCTTGACCATGCCAGCCACCGGGATGGCCAGCCTGAACTCGGCAAGAACCGTCAAAGCGGCATTGACCTGGCCGATGCCGCCGTCGACCAGGATCAGGTCAGGCCGGCTGCCAAACGGCTCGTCATCGAGACGGGCCAGGCGGCGGCGCAGCACCTCGCGGATTGCCGCATAGTCATCGGGGGCTTCGAGGGTCTTGATTTTGAACTGGCGATACTGCTGGTTCTGCGGTTTGCCATCCAGGAAAACCACCAGACTGGCCGCCATATCCTGGCTGCCCGTATGGGAAATGTCGATGGCCTCGATCCGGTGAATGCCAGAGCCAGCCCCCGTGGCCTGGGCCAGCTCGCGGACAGCCTCCTGCAAAGCCGTCTGGCCATGGCCACCCAGCATCGTATGGCGGCGCAGGGACTGGGCGGCATTCTCATTGGCCAGCTCAATCAATTTATGGGCATCACCGCGTTTGGGCACCTGCAGCTGGCAGCGCCCCTTGCGCAAGGTTTTCAGGTATTCCTCCAGGCCAGCCCGGCCGGCCGGCTCTTTTGCCAGGAGGATCTCGCCCGGGATCCGGGCGGCATCGGGATAGTACTGGAGCAGGAAAGCGGCCAGAAGCTCCGGATCCTCATCCTGTTCCTCTGGAAAGAAGAAGGAGGCTGAGGAGACCATCCGGCCTTCGCGGATTTCCAGCTTCAAAATGCAGGTTTCATTGCCATTCCTGGCGATGCCTATCACATCACGGTCACTGTCATGGCTGGAAACGGCCAGCTGATTTTCCATCAGGCGTTCCAGGGCTGCGATGCGGTCGCGCCACAGACTGGCTTCCTCAAACCGGAGAGATTCGGCTGCCGCTTCCATTTTCTGGCGCATGTCAAGCAGGATCGGACTGTACTTGCCTTCGAGGAACTGGCAAATCGATTCCATGATGGCGCGATAGCTTTCGGCGGGCACATCGCCGCGGCAGGGGCCGATGCAGCGGCCAATATAGTAGTTCAGACAAGGCCTTTCCTTGCCGATATCGCGGGGGAAGACCCGCTTGCAGGTTTTGGTCGGGAAAATGGTCCTGAGGACGGCGAGGGCCCGGAACAGGTCGCCGCCGAGGTAGGGGCCATAATAGCGGGCGCCTTCAAGTTTGTCCGCACCGACCCGGAATGCCTTGACGATCCGGGGATAGAGCTCATTCATGGTGATACGGATATAAGGGTAGCCCTTGTCATCGCGCAGCAGGATATTGTAGTGCGGCTGATGTTTCTTGATCAGGGTGGCTTCCAGCAGCAAGGCTTCCAGTTCGCTGCTGGTCACGATGAAGGAGAAATCCGCGATATGGGAAATCATGGCCAGGACCTTGGCATTGCCCTGGGGATTGGCGGTGAAGTAGCTGCGCAGACGGTTCCTGAGATTGATCGCCTTGCCGACATAAATAATAGAACCCGAAGCGTCCTTCATCAGGTAAACACCCGGGTTCGTTGGTACGAGGTCCAGCCGGGCATCAACCGGCTGCAGATTGAGTTCTGGTTCTTGGATCATCGGTTCGGCAATTACCTCAAGGGCTTTAGAATTCAGGATTGCTCAGGTACGAACTGATGGCCTCGAGGGCTTCGACTTCATCGCTGCCTTCGGCAGAGACGCGGATTTCCATGGCATTTTCGACACCCAGTGACATCACTCCCAGCAAGCTCTTGGCATTGGCACGGCGTTCGCCTTTGGCCAGATAGACGCTAGAACGGAATGTGGATGCTTTCTGGATCAGGACAGCGACTGCTTTCATCTGCAAGGCATCGTCGCAGTTGAATTGAACCGTTTTACTAACCATTCGAGTTCCTCCTCCTGATGGTCCGGGACAAAAAAACCGCATTGCGGCAAATCTTAGCGTAAGTATAGGGTTTGTGTCGATCTTTTGTCAATATGACCGAATTGGGAAGCTGTTTTTGTTCATATTGAACATATACTCTTTCAACTTACGATAAATTTTTAAGCATTATGTTGGCATCTTCGTTGTTATCTGCATAATATGCCCGTCGCACCCCCACCTGGATAAAGCCCATTTTCTGGTACAGATGGATCGCTGCGGCATTGCTGGGCCTCACCTCCAGATCAAGCGTTCCGATCCGGTGCTCGGTAGCCCAGGCCAGCAAGGCCTCGAGCAAGGCCTGGCCGATTCCCTGGTGGCGGCAAGCGGGCAAGACGGCCAGATTATTGATCTGGGCGGTATCTAGAGCTCGATAGCAGGCGACATAGCCGACAATCCCCTGCCGGGGCGTTTCGGCCACCCAATAGTGGGCAATGGCTGGATTCTCCAAGTCAGCGCGCAAGGACTCGCGAGTCCAGGGGATGGCAAAGCAGGCTTGTTCCAGCTTGACCAGGTCAGGCAGATCCTCAAGCAGGGCCGGCCGGATTCTGACAGTCCCGGCCTCGCCTGGGTCAGCCTGGATGACTTCTCTGTCCATGCTCATGGCCTGGCCTTCTCCTGGCGCAGGCGTTCTGCTGACGACGGTGTCAGATAGGTGGCATTCAAATGAAAGGGATCGCCATCAGCGCCCGCCAGATAATGTGCTTCAGCCAGCATGGCCGCTGCCGCTGCGCTGGGCGCGTCATGGATCCTGTCGAGCCGGATCAGCTGCAGGTCCAGATCAGCCGGCCGAGTCTGCCGCTCATGCTGCAATACCGACGCCCCATCGCCGACGCAGAGGATCGGCGCGGCGGACAGGCCAGTCTGGGCGACGGACTGGGCCAGCAAGTCCAGGAATTCCGTCACAGGGTAATTGCCAGGCCGGACCAGAGCGGTCAGCCCGGAGCCAGTTTCCGTGGGCGGGAGACCGGTTGTCCGGTAACAGGCCGCATAGACACGGCCATTGCGGGCATCCAGCACAGGACAGACCAGGGTCTGGGCCAGATGGCGCCAGGGCCAGGCCAGAGTCTCCAGCGTCGAGACCCCCAGAAGAGGTTTGCCGGCTGCATAAGCCAGGGCCTTGAAGCTGGACAGGCCGATGCGGGTGCCTGTAAATGAGCCGGGGCCGGAGGTGACGGCGAGCAAATCGACGGTTTCGAGGGAAATTTCACAAGCCTGCAACAGGGCCATGACCTGCGGCAGATGGGTCACGGCATGGTTATAGCCCAGATTGAAGCGGCTTTCACCGACCAGGTTTCCATTTCTGACCAAAGCCAAGGACAGGCTTTTGCCCGTCGTATCAGATGCCAGGATGAGCATCTTGCCAGCTCCTTTCCAGCAGGTCCAGTTCATCGGCATGGCCCGGCCAGTAGAACGTCATCACCCGCTGATCCGGAGTCTGTGGATCCGTCAGGCGAATCAGGATTTTCAAAGTCTGCAGGGGCAAGATCTCCTCGATCAGGCTGCCCCACTCGATCAGGCAGATTCCATCGCGACTGAAATAGTCATCGAGCCCGAGGGCCAGGAAATCATCCGCTCCGGCCAGGCGATAGACATCAAAATGGTAAAGGGGCAAGCCGCGGCCGGTTGCCGGATGTTCCATCAAAAGGGTAAAGGTGGGACTGGAAACGGGCGTCAGGCAGCCCAGGCCATCGGCGATTCCTCTCGAGAGGGCTGTCTTGCCCGCGCCCAGATCGCCATCCAGGCTGATCACATCACCCGGCTTGAGCAGATTGGCCAGCAGCAGACCGACCCGTGCGGTTTGTGCGGCAGATTCGGTGACCAGATGCAGGGCATGCAGGCTGGGCCGGACCTGGGCCGGGGTGTCGTTGCAGTCCGTTTCCCTGTTCATGGTTCCTCCTTGCGGTAGACTGTCTGGCCATCGATCCAGACCTGCAGCGTCTGGCTGCGATAATCAAACGGATGGCCGCTGAACAGCGCCAGATCAGCCTTTTTACCTGGTTCCAGGGTGCCATGTGTCTGGGCAATCCCAGCCAGCCGGGCCGCAACCGAGGTGATGGCAGCCAGGGCCAGATCTTCCGGCAGGCCGGCCTGGCAGGCAATGGCTGCACTGACCGTCAAATACTGGATCGGGATCACGGGATGGTCCGTCATGATGGCCACCGGCAGGCCGGCCTGGGCCAGGATGGCTGCATTGCGGACATCGGAACGGGTCAGCTCGGGCTTGCTGCGGTCCGACAAAATCGGGCCAACGATGACACCTTCCAGGCGGCCGCGTCCTGGTTGGCCCTGGCCATGGCCTTCTGCCTGGCCCAGAACGTATTCATCAGCCAGGATCTGGGCAATCCGGTAACCCTCAGTACAATGGTCGAGGGTATAGCGCAGGCCGAATTCATTGGCGATCCGCACCGCTGTCAAAATGTCATCCGCCCGGTGGGCATGGAACTTGACCGGCCTATCTCCACGCAAAACGGGCAGCAAGGCCTCCAGGCGAACATCAAGGTCCGGCAGCTCGACATCCGTTTTACCGGCTGCCAGGGACTCCCGGGCCTTGCTGGTCTTGTCGCGGTATCGCACGGTCTTTTGCAGGGCCTCGCGCAGCACCGCGGCGGTTCCCATCCGGGTCGACGGGCTGCGATCCTTGCCACCATGGACGCTTTTCGGGTTTTCACCCAGAGACGCCTTCAGGGCAGCCTGGGCCTGGATGGTCATGGTCTCGACACGCTGGCCCCGGGTATGCAGCAGGGCAAACTGGCCTGACAGGACATTGGCGCTGCCTGGGCCGGTCAGGACAGTGGTCACACCGGCCGCCAGGGCCTCGGCAAAGCAGCGGTCCTCGCTGTAGATCCCGTCCGTAGCCAGCAGATGAGGGGTGACGGGGTCAGTCTCTTCGTTGCCGTCCTCACCTTCCTTGCCCAGTCCATCGTTGAACAGGCCGACATGGCAATGGGCGTCAATCAGTCCTGGCAGAAGAACTGCCCCGCCAGCGTCCACCCGCAAGGTGACAGTCGGGGCCAAGTCTTCCGGCAGCTCGCCAGGACCCAAAGCCAAAATCCGGTCATCTTCGATCACCAGATAGCCTTGCTCGACCGGTGGGCCTGCCAGGGTCAGCAGGTGGGCGTTCAAGATCGCAGTGCGCATGTCAATGTCCTTTCCAAATCAGGCAATGTCTCCAGTATAAACCATCCGGCAGCGTGCAAAAACCGGACAGAGGCTTTTGTTGCCTCTGTCCGGTCTGTGTTTTGCTGAAGCAGGCTGGGCTGTGACCGCCAGGTGGCAGGTCCAGGCCAGCTGCGGATCGCCAGGCGATCAGCGCTTGGAGAACTGGGAAGCCTTGCGGGCTTTCTTGAGGCCGTATTTCTTGCGTTCCTTCATGCGTGAGTCACGGGTCAGGAAACCAGCCTTCTTGAGGATGGCTTTGTTGGCTTCTTCGTCAGCCTTGACCAAAGCACGGGACAGCCCGTGGCGGATGGCACCAGCCTGGCCGGACAAACCGCCGCCGATGACTTTGCAGATGATGTCATATTTGTCGACGCTATTGGTGGCGACCATCGGCTGATTGACGATCAGCTTCAAGGTCTCCATGCCGAAATAATCATCCAGGCTCTTGTCGTTGATGGTGACCTGACCCTTGCCAGGCAGAATCCGGACGCAGGCAACCGCATTTTTGCGGCGGCCAGTGCCGTAGAAATAGGTTTTAGCAGCTTTTTTAGTAGCCATGTCTTAATGTCTCCTCGCTTTCAATCAGATCGAGAACTTGAGCACTTCGGGCTTCTGGGCGGCATGGTCATGTTCGGGTCCGGCGAAAACGTGGAGCTTCCGGAACATCTGGCGGCCGAGTGCGTTCTTGGGCAGCATGCCTTTGACGGCTAATTCAAAAGCCTTCTCCGGGCGCTTGTCCATCAGGTTTCTGTAGCTGACTTCCTTGAGGCCGCCAGGATACTGGGTGTGGTAGCGGTACAGCTTCTGGTCGAGCTTCTTGCCGGTCAGGACCATTTTGGCTGCATTGACCACGATGACATAGTCACCGGTGTCCAGAAACGGGGTGAATTCGGGCTTGTGCTTGCCACGCAGAACGCTGGCCACTTCGCTGGCCAGACGGCCCATGGTCAGGCCTTCTGCATCGACAACATACCATTTTCTCTGAATCTCTGCGGACTTGGCCACAAAAGTACTCATGTGTCTGATTACCTCCAATTGATCAGATCCAGAAAACGACAGACTGGATCTAACTTTCATCGCAAATGCTTTCTCATTCTATCAGGTTGTCATCGACTGTCAAGCATGAATTTAAAATAGACGACTGTATTTTCATTTTTCTCAGTTTTTCGACCTTTTTCGCCGATATGGGACAGGGGACCGGGGACTCTGGGCACGGGATGAAGCGACGGAAACCGAGGCCGGGCATAGCCGTCTGGCTGGCGGTTTTCATTGTCTGTCAAAAGAATGTCTGATATAATTACATTTTGTATCCTTTTTGCATGGCGATGGCATTGCTCGCTTCTTAATCAACCGGGGAGACAACATGTTCACCATCAAGACCAGCACCATCCGCGAACGGACAACCAATGGTCCTACCTATATGAATGGCCGGGCCTGCTATCGCAACGGACAGGTCGGTGAGGTCAGCTATGACGCTGACAAGGGTCTGATCCAGGCCAGGGTCGAAGGCACTCAGCCCTACCAGGTGCGGATTATCCTGAACCGTGACGGAGCCATTCACGATACCAGCTGCACATGCAGCGCCTTTACGTCTTACTGGGGGGATTGCAAGCATATTGCCGCTGTCCTCTTGTATTGTATCGATCATTTTGGCGCCAATAAAAGTGATTCCGGGCAGCAGTTGTCGCGAAAAAGCCGGATCAAGGCGCGTGAATTCCTGAGCCAGGCCAGTCGCAAGGCCCAGATCATGCATAACCAGGGCAGGCAGATCCTCAAATTGCATGTCGTGATGGCTTGTGGCAATAATCCCAGCACTTTGCCATCCCTGACCCTGCAAGTATCGAATGGGCGTATGCATGCGGTGAATCATGTGGAGCAATTCCTGGATGCTTTGTCGAGGGACTTGCCGTTCGAGATCGACGAACAATTGACCTATGACCCCTTCCTCCACCGCTTTGATCCCTCCGATGAGCCGCTGCTCAATCTCTTGCTGGATGCCTATGAGCAGGATTACAAAGCCACCTTTGGCTCAGCGGCTTCCTCTCGCTCGGAAAAAAGCCTGATCCTCAATGCCAGCCGGGCTGCGGCTTTCTTGCGGCTGGCGGACCGCCAGCCCCGCTATCGCTGGTCCACACTCAAGGGGACAGAAACGTGGCCGATCCGAGTTGTGGAGTCGGCCCTGCCCATCCGGTTGCTGGTCACAGAAACAGACAATCATGACGGCATGTATCATCTGGTGCGCCAGCCAGGGCCCGCCTTGCTGCAATTGACCGCCTCCCGCAACATCTATCTGGTCGACGACACATTCTATCTGCCACCCCGGGACACCATTCGCCTGCTCGATCCGGTTCTGTCGATTTTTGCAGTTCCCGGCAACAGTCATCTGACCCTCAGTGTGGATGAGGTCGCTGAACTGGCGGGGCTGCCCAGTCCGGCTCTTGCAGCGCTCTGCCCAATCGACTATTCCGACCAGCTGTCTGAACGTCTGGTCCAGGAGCCCCTGCAGACCACAATCCGCCTGGAAAGCATTCAGGATGGCTTGCAGGCAGATGTCTCCTTCCATTATGGATCCGTAACGCTCAGCCCCTATGCCCTGGCTTCCGCCGGCAAAGGCACTGATGGCAAGGAAAAAATCATTGTCCGGCAGCGGCTTTCCGAGCAGGCCATCCTGGACAGGCTGGAGCTATCCGGATTTCGGCGCCAGGGACAGGTGCATCTGCTGAGTGATTTCGAAGCCATTTACCGCTTCCTCGATGATGGCCCCAAAGCCATTGCCAGTGAATCGGTCCGTTTGCTTGATGGCACAGGCCAGCCCTTCCGGATCCTGCCGGCACCGGAGCTGACAGTCAGGATCAACGAACAGCCGGAAAATAAGCATCTGGAAATCCGGATCACCTGGGGTGAGCTGCCGATTGCAGACCGGCCTGTCTATATCCAGGCCTTGCGCGACCAGAAGCCCTACTGCCTGTGCCAGTCCGGGCACTTCTGCGCGGTTGACTCACGGCATGCCAGTCAGCTCCTCATGATCTTCGACCGTCTCGAATCCTGGGGAGCCAAGCCAACCAGGGACCGTTTCGCTTTGCCCCGTTACCGGGTCCTGAGCCTGGCGTCCCATCTGGCTGCCCAGGAGGCAGCCGGTGGAGCCGGGCCTGAGACAAAGCCGGGCGTCATTGCCATGGATGCCAGTCTCCTGGAGATGGCCCGGGCATTGGAGACACCGGGGCAGCAGAATTTCCGGCTGCCGCATGGCATCACCGTTCCACTCCGGCCATACCAGAAATTTGGTTTCAATTGGCTTTGCACCCTGGATGCCTACGGACTCGGTGGCATCCTGGCGGATGACATGGGTCTGGGCAAAACGCTGCAGGCCATTGTCTATATCGCATCCATCTACCGCAAAAAGCGGCGGCCTTCCCTGGTGATTGCCCCCACCAGCCTGGTCTATAACTGGCAACGGGAATTCGAAAAATTTGCCCCTGGCCTCAAGGTCCTGGTTTTTGACGGCAATCGCCAGCAACGGACAGCTTTGCTCGATTCGATCGGCAAACAGGCCTGTGTGATCACGTCCTATTCGCTGGTGCGCCGCGATTACCCGGAGCTGGCCGGGATTGCTTTTGCCAGTTGTTTTCTCGATGAAGCCCAGAACATCAAGAATCCCGAAACCCTCAATGCCCGTTCCGTCAAGCAGATCCGGGCAGACCGGACCTTTGCCCTGACCGGTACACCGATCGAAAACTCGCTGACCGAGCTCTGGTCCATATTTGATTTCCTCCTGCCCGGTTATCTGTCGAGCCGGCGCCAGTTCGAGCTGCGCTACGAAGTCCCTTGCTGGAAAGATCCCGGCAGCGATGTCCTTGCTGATCTGCACCGGCAGATCGCCCCCTTTGTCCTGCGTCGCATGAAAAAGGATGTCCTGCGCGAATTGCCAGATAAAATCGAGACTCGGGTCGTTGCTGAGATGACGGCACCGCAGCGGGCACTTTATGAGCAATATCTGGCCACAGCCCGCCATTCTTTCGAGCAGGAAGTGGCCGTGAACGGATTTGCCCGCAGCCAGCTCTATATCCTGGCCCTGCTGACGCGGCTGCGCCAGATCTGTTGCCATCCTGGCCTGTTTCTCATTGACTTTGAAGGTGATAGCGGCAAGCTCTTATTGCTGGATGAGCTGATCACGGATGCCCTGGATGGGGGTCACCGGATCCTGGTCTTCTCCCAGTTCGCGCAAATGCTGCAAATCATCCGCGAACGCCTGAAGGCCAATGGCCTGGACTGTTTCCTGATTGATGGCCAAGTGGCTGCCGATGAAAGGCTGGCCCAGGTTGACCGTTTCAACAATGGCGAGGGCCAGATTTTCCTGATCTCGCTGCGAGCCGGTGGCACCGGCCTGAATCTGACCGGTGCCGACACCGTCATCCACTATGACCCCTGGTGGAATCCAGCTGTCGAAGACCAGGCGACCGACCGGGCCTACCGGATCGGCCAGGAAAATATCGTGCAGGTTTTCAAGCTCTATGCGCGCGACACGCTGGAGGAAAAAATCCAGGCGATCCAGGAGCAAAAGCAGGCCATGATTGAAGCAGTCATCAAACCGGGCCAGAATCTGCTGTCCCAGATGACGGTGGATGAGGTCCGAAGCCTGTTCGAGCTTTGATCAGCGGGCCGGGCTGCCAGCCGGTTCGAATCCTGGCCCCTGGGACGGGCCGGGATTCTTACTGGGTCTTGTTCCGGACGATATTGTCATACTCCGCAGCCCAGTATGGGTTGAGCTGGCGGACCAGGCTGGCTGGCAAGGATTCCTTGTCATAAGTCCGCCCGGCCCTGGTGATGACCATTTTATTATTCATCGCTTTCACGGTCTGGTTCAATTGGCTCACCTGTTCAAAATACGGGGATTTTGTGGCACCCGCCAGGTCCAGGACGGTGGTCGCCAGGAAATTGGGGCTGGTGACGTCCTTGGCCACTGCTGGCAAGTCATAGTTGGCCCAGATCAGCCAGGGTGTTTCATAGATTTTCTGGGTTTCCTGCTGGGTCAGGTCAGCCAGGGGCTTGCCAAACAGATCCTCGTAAAAATTCTTGAAGACATTGTTATTGCCCGGAAGGTGGTCACCGAACAAGACAATCAGCGTGGGCTCTTCCACAGCTGAAAAATAATAGATCAAGTCACGCAAGGCATCGTCTGACTGGCGCAAAAGACTCAGGTAGAGCTCCACCGATTCCACCTCTGTCAGGGTCGGCAGCTTGATATTGTAGTCCAGACCGGACAAGATTTCTTCAGAACTGTTATAGGGGAAATGGTTTTGCATGGTCACCGAGAAAACAAATAGCCGCTCCTGTGGACTTTTGTTTTCAAAGCTGCGGATGATCTGGTCGAAATCGGCCTTGTCGCTGACAAAATCCCGGACCTTACCCCCCGCAGGGAAATCTTCCAGGCTGATGAACTGGTCAAATCCGATGGCCGGGTAGACCAGGTCGCGATCCCAGAACGTTCTCAGGTAGGGATGGATCGCGACACTGCGATAGCCCTGCTGACCGAAAAGATCGGCCAAGGAATGGGTCGGGCCGGAAAAATAGCTGTTATAGGGCAGGCTGCCATCTGCCATGAAGAGCATGCTGCTGCCGGTCAGGAATTCGAATTCGGAATTGCAGGTGCCGCCACCAAAAATCGAGACCAGCAATTTGCCATGCCGGGCATTGGGCGAATTCAGCAGCTGGTCAAAAAACGGGGTGACCGGTTCTGATGTTTCAATCGGTCGGATATTGTCAAAATCTGCAAAGGATTCACTCATGATGGCGATGACATTGGGTTTTTCCGGGGCAACCTGGGTTGTCCTGCGGTCCGCCGGTATCTGGTAGAAGTCCGGCTCAGGCAGGCTCACTTGGACCGGCTCGCTGAGATTGAGGTTTCTGGTGCTCTGGATGAACGGGATAACCACGCCATTCTGGTTGTAATTGACCATCTGGTTCCAAGGATAGCGGGTAATCCCCGGATATAGGCTGATCAGGGCCGGGTTCAGGACCAGGCCATTGAGCAGGGCGATCAAGGGCGCGATGACCAGGGGAGCTGTCAGCCAGCGGGTCCGGCGCGAGGCATGGGTATCTCGGGTCTTGCCTAGAAGGAGCAGGAAAATGGCCATCAGCAGGACAGCGGTCAGGAACCGGCTATTGATGACAAACTTCAGCTGGTTGATGGTATGGGCAGCCTCGGTGACAGAGCGTAAATCGCCGGCAACGAAAGGGTCACCGCGGAAGAACAGCTTGATATGGTTGGCCACTCCCAGGGCCATGAACAGCAGATGATTGACCATGATGGCAAGCCTGACGCGGCCCAGTAGACTGGCCAGCAGCAGCTCGAAGAGGAGAATCGTCAGATAGGCCAGCCAGAAAACAGCAGCAGACAGCATGGAATCGACATTGAGCGTATTGAGAATCTCAATGCTGACCAGAGTCAGGAAGGGTGCCGTCAGCAAGGGCAAGACGACCGCCTCCTGCAGCATCGCTTCCAGTCTGGGCATGGGTAGAATCACTAGAGCCAGGATCAGCAAGAGCAAAAACAGGGCCCGGGCAAAAGTCCAGGCATTAAACCGGCTATAGGTCAGGCTCATGACGGCCTGGAGGCCTGTGCTGCGGCCATTGGCCTTCAGGCCATATTGGGCGGCATGGGATGTATGGATGGACAAACGTGTATTTTCTGCCAGGTGGTCGACCGACAAGATCAGGCTATACGTTTGACCGGCTGTCGGGGTATTGAATTTCAGAGGAATCCTGGTCCGGGCAAAAAGCTTGAGATCGTCCCGGCTGAGAAAGATCTGGTCGATGCTTGCCTGGCCGTCTGGAGACTGGATCTTGAGGCTGATCTGGGTGCCGGCAGGCAATTCTGCACTTTCCGGCAGATCAAAGGACAAAGTCAGGGCTGACAGGCCATCCTTGACAGATTTGAAATCCTGGACCAGCTGGTCGCCTTGCCGGAGATGGTAAGGCAGATAGTCACTGCCAGCCGTGGTCTGCTTTTCATCCTGTTCATAAAAAGATGGCCAGGCCTGCCAACTGATGTATAAAATGATCAACAGGAAGACCGATAGGAAAACCAGACGCAAATTCAGCTGTCTTTGGTTGCGCAAACGGGGAAAGATGAAACGGGCCATAAACACCTGCCAGATCATGACATACGAGTCCCAGCTGCCCTTGGAGTCTCTTGGCTGATGACGGGCAGCGATCCGTACTGATTCTAGCACGGTCCAGGCGGAACGGGTATTGGGAAATCTGTGCAAGAATGCCTGGCGGTTGGAAGTGATTCATGACAACCTGTCCATAAACCTCCAGTTATGTATCTCCAGATACAATTTTCTCCCGATTCCCTGTTTTCGAATTCTGATTGCAAAGCCTTGAAATCTTGACCACTGTTGGGTTTCGAGGTTATGGGCATAAGTATTTTATGATTTCGTCGATTTTTTCGGAATCGTTTAGTTTCATCTTTTGCGTGATTTTGTTACAATAACATCCGTCAGCAATCCAATTGGTCACCGAACCTACAAAAAAGAGGAGATCAAACCATGAAAAAAACTGCATTGATCCTGATCACTGCTGTTGTCCTGCTCGCTTTTGCCCTGACCGCTTGCGGCCAGACTGCAACCACAGCTGCCACAACAGCCGCTGCTGGTCTGCGCCTGGGCTTCGGCTCTGTCGTCACCACTGGCCACAGTGCCAATGCCACTGCCGACAAGGCCACCACGGCTGAGTCCTATATCTACTATGCCGCTGTCCTGATTGATGCCGACAGCAAGATCCAGAATGTCTGGATCGATGCCGTCGTCCACAATGCAGCCGTTGACAAAACGGGTGCCATCACCTCTGACGTCAAAGCCCTCGGCTCCACCAAGCGCGAGCTCGGTGATGCCTATGGCATGAAAAAAGCTTCCGCCATCGGTAAAGAATGGTGGGAACAGGCTGATGCCCTCGAGGCTTTCTTCGTCGGCAAGACCATTGCTGAAATCGAAGCCGCTCCCAAGGAAGGCGACAAAGGCATCTTCGTCGACCTCAAGACTTCCTCCACCTTTGGTCCGACCCAGTATGTCGAAGCTTTGAAGAAGGCTGTCGCCGCTGCTGAGAAGGCCACCCCGACCGCTGCCACCAAGCTCGGCTTCGGTGCTGTCATTACCGCTGACAAGAGCGCCAATGCCGCTGCCGACAAGGATGGCAAGTTCCAGTCCTACCAGAGCCTGGCCATCGCTGCTGTCGATGATTCCGGCAAGGTTCTCGATGCCTGGATCGACGCTGTTGTCCATGACATCACCTTCAATGCCAAGGGCGAACTGACCGCTGACCTCAAGGCCCTCGGTGCCACCAAGCGCGAGCTCGGCGATGCCTATGGCATGAAGAAGGCTTCCGCGATCGGCAAGGAATGGTGGGAACAGGCTGATGCGCTCGAAACCTTCCTCGAAGGCAAGACCATCGCCGAAATCAAGAGCGCTCCGACCGAAGGCGACAAGAAAATCTTTGTCGACCTCAAGACCTCTTCCACCTTTGGTCCTGGCCACTATGTTGAAGCGCTGGAAAAGGCCGTCACCAACGCTCAGTAACAGTCTTCCCGATTCCTTGAAGTATTTTCTTTGCTGACTGTCAAACAAGGGGATGCGAACAGCATCCCCTTGTTCTTTTCCGGCAGAAGGCATGAGATCCACGATGATGTTGGTTATTATGAAAAAACACCCCAGTCTTCTCCTGCCCCGTAACATGCTGCTCGTTCTCATCTTGGCCATGGCCGTGGTCCTGCCTGGCTGCAGGGTTAACCCTTCCGGCACCGGCGATACCCATGCCCAGCCTGCCGCCAGCCAGAGCCAGACTGCAACAGCAAGCCCGGGCCCGGGAGCGACGACGTCTCCTGTCAAATACTCCAGCTCCTTCACGTCGAGCTTCGATACGGTGATCACCTTGATCGCCTATACGGACAGCCAGAAAGAATTCGATCGCCTGGCAGGCCTTGCCGAATCCGACTTCCTGGAGCTGCACCAGCTTTATGATATCTACCATGAATACCCCGGCATCAATAATCTGATGACGGTCAACCAGCATGCTGGCCAAGGTCCGGTCAAAGTCGATCCAAGGATCCTCGACCTGATTGAATTCTACCTGGCCAAGGATTCGCTGGCTCCGGGCAAGGTCAGTCCCGTGCTTGGTTCTGTCCTGGCCATCTGGCATGACCACCGTACGGCAGCTGAATCCGGCCAGGCTACAGTACCCACAGCATCTGAGCTCCAGGCCGCGGCCCTGCATACTGACCCGGCTTCAATCCGGATCGATCGCCAGGCTTCGACCATTGAGCTGACCGATGCCAAGGCCCGGCTTGATGTCGGTGCTGTAGCCAAGGGTTATGCCACGGAACTGGTGGCCCGGCGCTTGCAAAGCGAAGGCCTGGCCTCCGGCATCATCAGTGCCGGCGGCAGCAATGTCCGACTGATTGGCAAGCCAGCTGATCCCAGCCGTGAAACCTGGGCGATCGGCATCCAGAATCCTTTTATCTCGATGCTGATTCCGGAAGGCCAGTCCGTTGATGTCATTTTGACCAATAACACGTCCATCGTCACCAGCGGCGACTACCAGAGGTATTATCTGGTCGATGGAATCGTCTATCACCATCTGATCGATCCGCAAACGCTGATGCCAGCCAATTACCAGAGGGCAGTCACCATCGTCACGCCGGACAGTGGTCTGGCCGACTATCTTTCGACTGCAGTATTCCTGATGCCATATGCTGAAGGCCGCCAGCTGGTTGAATCGTTGCCGGACTGTGAAGCCTTGTGGATTTTCCAGGATGGGTCGATCCAGGCAACCGCTGGCCTGGTGCCCCTCTTGAAGGACAAGGGCCAGGCCAATGCCCTGGAATTGGCCAAAGCTGCCCAAAAATAAGTGATGCCTCGCGAAAAAGAAACCTCGCCGGATCGTGCTCCTGCACCATCCAGCGAGGTTTTTGCTTGGGATCGGGCAGATCGCCAGCCGGCTCTTATTTGATCAGCTTGGACACTTGCTTGAACACCGGTGTGCCGGCTTGCTTGAGCCAGTCAAATGCCACAGTCTCCACATTGGTCACGACCGCGCCACAGGCCCGGATCAGATCGAGGCCATTATCTCGATTGGCATCGGTGCGAGAGCCAACCGCATCCTGGGCAAGGAAGCACTGGAAGCCGGCAGCCTGCAAATCGCGGGCGGTCTGGAATACACAGACATGGGTTTCCATTCCCGCAACCACCACTTTCCGGCGTCCGGACACTTGCAGCACAGCCAGAACCTCAGAGGTCAGGGCCGAAAACTGGATTTTCTCGAAAATACCCAGGAAATCTTCCGCCTGGCTGAGCAGGGTCTTGATCGGTTCGACCGTGGTTCCGAGTCCTTTGGGATACTGCTCAGTGGCCAGGACCGGAATCCCCAGAGCGGAGGCAACCTGAATCAGGATCGCCGTTTTTTCGAGGATTGGTCCAGAATGGGCGATTGCCGGGGCCAGACGTTCCTGGATATCGATCACCAGCAGGATCGAATCGTTGCTCGACACAGTCAACAGGTCAAAATCAGTCATCGCTTTTCTCCATCGTGGCTCATTTCAGGTTGCCCAGCGCCTTCCAGGTCAGACCAGGAAGGCCTTGAGGTCTTCCGGCATGACCTCGGCCAGATAGGCTTCGATCTCGGCTGCCGTGCCCAGCGTCAGAGCTTTGTCTGCCACAGCCTTGGCAAAGCCAAAGTCCACACTGTTGATGATTTTCCTGATTCGCAAAAGGCCCGAGGGGCCGACCGAAAATTCCTGCAGGCCAAGGCCCAGGAGCACCAGGGTTGCACGGGGATCCCCAGCCATTTCGCCGCACATGCCGGCGAATTTGTGGCCGCCGGCTGCCCGGGCCGGTTCGATGACCGATTTGATCAGGCGCAGCATGGCCGGATGGAAGCTATTGTACAGATAGCTGATCTTCTCATTCATCCGGTCAACCGCCAGCGTATACTGGGTCAGGTCATTGCTGCCGATCGAGAAGAAGTCGGCTTCCTGGATCAGGACATCCGCGATCAACGCGGCAGACGGAATTTCGATCATGATGCCGACCTTGATGTCTGCATCAAAGGTTTCACCGCGCAGCTTGAGCTGCTCCTTGGCCTGGGCGACTTTCGCCTTGGCGGCACGCAGCTCATCCAGCGAGCTGACCATCGGGAACATGACCAGCGCCTGGCCATGCACGGCTGCGCGCAGGATAGCCCGCAGCTGAGTCAGGAACAAATCGTCGCGCTCGAGACAGATGCGCAGCGCCCGGTAGCCCAGGAAAGGATTTTCTTCCTTGGCGATATTGAGATAATCGACGCTCTTGTCCCCACCGATGTCCATGGTCCGGATGATGACGGGCTTGCCACCGAGGCCTTCGACCATCGTACGGTAGGCCAGGTATTGCTCTTCCTCATCCGGAGCCTTGTCGCGGTCCATGAACAGGAACTCGGTGCGGTACAGGCCGACGCCTTCGCCGCCAACGGCGAGCACCTTGTCCACATCGCCCGGGCCCATGACATTGGCTGCCAGCTGCACATGAACGCCATCCCTGGTCATGGTCGGCTGGTCCTTGAGCACGGCCAGGGACGCCTTGACGGCAGCACGGCGCTCGGCTTCAGCCATCAGGGTCGCAGCCATGTCTTCGGTCAAACCGATATGGACCAGCCCCGAGCTGCCATCGACTGCAATCCGGGCTCCGGCAGGCTGGGATTTGGCGGCTGCCACAACATCGTGACAGCCAAGCACGGCCGGAATGCCCATATTATTGGCCAGGATGGCCGTATGAGATGTCTTGCCACCGATCTCCGCGACGATTCCGAGCAGGTTTTTCACATCGACCGAGGCCATCATAGATGGTGTGATATCGCGGGCGATCAAAACCAGGGGTTCCGGCAGAGAGCTGATATCCGGTTCCTCAATGCCCAGCAGGAGATTGACCAGTCTGCGGCCGATATCACGGATATCCTGGGCACGTTCGCGGAAATAGGCATCCTCGAGCGACTCAAAGATATCTGCCTGCGCTTTGATCCCTTTCTGGACGGACCCGACAGCTGGCAGATGCTCAGAGCCCACCGTGGTCAGGAAGCCTTCGGTCAGGACCGGATCGCCGAGCATCATCAGGTGCGCATCCATGACGGCAGCCTGCTCTTCCAGGCCTGCGGCACTGGCCCGGTCGCGGATGGCTGTCAATTGCTTTTCCGCCATTTCGAGAGCGATTCGAACCTTGTTTTTCTCTTCTTCAATCAAATCATCCGCGATGCTGTGATGCGTGAAATCGGGGTGATGGATTTCCTCTAGAACCAGACAGGGACCGATCACCAGACCGGGAGCCGCATTGACGCCTTTGAGTTGCATATCGACTTCTCCTTTAAATAGACTTTTGGGCACTGTTTCATTTTAGCAGAGGGTATGGGAGGAAGAAACGTCCGGATATGATTTGATTTCGATAAACAGGGTCAGAAAGGACATCAAACCCTTTTCCTGTTTCCATTATTAGCATTTCCCACGGCCAAAATCAATCACCAGGCAGTAAAATCAATCATTTTTGATAATCAAATGACTGTCTCATTGCACAAATATGATAAACTTTACTTGTCTGTTTTGTGGATTTATCAGCATCACCCCTCAACAGAGCTTGATTTTTCAATCATAAATGTTAAGATACGATCATAATCAATCATCGCTTCAAGCGACTGACTGTTTGCCCCAGTGCCACACTGCTCTGGTCCCGTTGAATCGGGAGTGAGCACATCCATGGAGGAATCTATGCTGATCAATGAAGACCTGATTGTCCTGAACCTGCCGGCCAAATCCAAAGAGGAAGCGATCCAGATGCTGGCGGAAAAAGCTGCCGCCGCGGGACGGGTCGCCGATATTGCCGGCTATCGCGAGGCAGTCTTGCACCGTGAAGGGGAGTATTCGACAGGCATGGGATTCGGCGTGGCCATTCCCCATGGCAAAACCAATGCCGTCACCGAGCCGCTGCTGATGTATGCCACGGTGCAGCCGATGGACTGGCAGTCCCTGGATGGCAATCCGATCGACATCATTTTCATGATTGGTGTCCCAGCTGACAATGCCGGCGATGTCCATCTCAAGATCCTGGCCAATTTGTCCCGCCGCCTGATGAAAGAGGACTTCCGCACCAATCTCCGGGCTGCCCAGTCTGCAGCCGCCGTGCTCAAGGTTCTCCAAGATCACGAAATCGGACTTTGACCACCATGTTACAGGGAGAACGACATCTGCGCATTCTTGACATTCTGAAGCAAAGCCGCACGATCACCGTCAGACAGCTTTGCGACTCCCTGGAAGCGTCCGAGGCCACGATCCGGAGAGATCTGGCCACCCTGGAAGCAGAGGGTAAGCTTGAACGCACCCATGGTGGTGCGATCCTGACCAGCCTGACGACATTAACCATCGAAGAGAGCTATAACCAGAAGGAAACCTTGTTTGAAGCCCAGAAACGGTCGATTGCGCGCAAGGCCTTCGAACGGCTGGCAGACCATGACAGCATCATTCTCGACGCAGGCACGACCACGCTCGAGCTGGCCAGGCTGATTGGCCAGTCCAGTCTCCACTTGACTGTGATTACCAATTCGACGACCGTGTCCAGCCTGATCGCCCAGAACCCCAATGTCGAGCTGATTGCGATGGGCGGTAAGGTCCGGCTCAATGTCCTGGCCGCGGTCGGGCATATGGCCATCGAGTTCTTGCGCCGCTTCAATGTCAACAAGGCTTTCGTCGCCGCCAATGGGGTATCGATCGACAATGGCCTGACCACGCCGGATCTCGATGAAGCGGAGGTCAAGCGCACCATGCTCAGCTGTGCCAGCGAGCGCTATGTCCTGGTCGACCATTCCAAATTCAACCGGGTCGCCCTCTGCCAGATCGCTCCCCTGTCGATGGTGGATGTCATCATCACCGACAGCGAAATCGACGAGTCCCTGCTCGAGATTTACCGCAGCAATGATGTCGAACTGATCCGAGCTTGAAAGGATACCAGATGATTACTACGGTCACTCTCAACCCGGCCATCGACCGCACCGTTGTCGTCGAGGCTTTCGCCTTCGGGGAGGTCAATCGTGTCCAAAGTGTCCGTGAGGACATGGGCGGCAAGGGCATTAATGTCGCGAGGATCCTCAAGGCACTGGGCTCCCCGGCTCAAGCGACCGGATTCATCGGACAGGCCAATATCGGCCATGTCCGAGCCTTGCTCGAGCAGGACGGCCTGGATACGGACCTGATCGAGATCGATGCCGCCACGCGGACCAATACCAAGCTGCTCGATCTGCAGACCCGCAGCACAACCGACATCAACGAAGCTGGATTTGCGGTCGACGCAGCAGCCATTGCGGCCATCACAGCCAAAATCGACGACTTGTCCGCCCAAAGCCAGTTCATGGTTTTTTCCGGCAGCCTGCCCCAGGGTCTGCCCAGTGATTTCTACCGCCAGCTGATCAGCCGGGTCCAGCCACCTTGCCAGAGCGTGCTCGATGCCGATGGCATCCTGCTCCTCGAAGGTCTCAAAGCAGCGCCCACCCTGATCAAGCCGAATATCCACGAGCTCGAGAGCGCACTCGAGACCAGCCTGGAGACCGAGTCAGCGATCGTTGAAGCCTGCCATCGGCTGATCTCTCAGTATGGGATCGTCTATGTCCTGGTGTCGATGGGTGGTGCAGGCAGTATCCTGGTCAGCCAGGACCGGGCCATTTTCGCTGAGCCGCTCAAGGTCGAGGTCCGTGGCACGGTCGGCGCCGGCGATTCGATGCTGGCCGGTTTTATCCATTGCCTGGCCCAGAACCTTGGTCTGGAGCAGGCTCTGGCCTGGGCCACCGCCTGCGGTGCCCTGGCGGTCAGCAAGGTCGGGACCGAAAGCTTTTCCCGCGAGGATGTCGAGCGGATGGCCGCCCGGGTTGTCCTTCGCCCCACCCGTTAATAAGCCGCAGCAGGCTTGTTATAACTAATTTCTTGAGGAGGCGTGTTCATGAAAATCCTAGCAGTCACAGCCTGTCCGACTGGTATCGCCCACACCTACATGGCCGCAGAAGCGATCGCTGATGCAGCCCAAAAAAAGGGGTATGATGCTAAAGTTGAGACCCGCGGTTCAGTCGGTGTCGAAAACGAACTGACCGCCGATGAAATCAAAGCCGCAGACGCCATCATCCTGGCCTGCGACACCACCGTTCCGATGGAGCGTTTCGGTGGTAAGAAGGTCCTCATGGTCGGTGTTTCCGATGCCCTGAAGGACGCCAATGGCCTGATCGAAAGAGCCCTTGCCGCACCGGTCTATGGCACGGCTTCCACCAATCTCGCTGACCAGGTCAGTGCAATCAAGGAACAGCGGGCCGCCAACCGCACCGGAGTCTACAAGCACCTGATGAATGGTGTGTCGTTCATGATTCCGTTCGTTGTCGCCGGCGGTATCATCATCGCCCTGAGCTGGCTGGTCGGTGGCACGGAGCTTCGCAACTCCCTGTCCGGCTACCTGATGAAAATCGGTGGCAGCGGCGCTTTCTCCTTCCTCGTGCCGATCCTGGCCGGCTATATTGCCTATTCGATCGCTGACCGTCCCGGCCTGGCTGTCGGCATGATCGGCGGCTCAGTCGCCATCCAGCTCAATGCCGGCTTCCTCGGCGGCCTCGTCGCTGGCTTCCTGGCTGGTTATGTGGTCCTGGGGATCAAGAAATACATCAAGCTGCCCAAATCCCTCCAGGGCATCATGCCGGTCCTGATCATCCCGGTCCTCGGCGCCCTGATCGTTGGCCTCCTGATGTTCTATGTCCTCGGCACGCCTGTCGCCGCCCTGAATGCCGGCATGACCAATTTCCTCAATGGGCTGTCTGGCACCAATGCCATCATCCTCGGTCTGGTTGTCGGTCTGATGATGGCCTTTGACATGGGCGGTCCGGTCAACAAGGCGGCCTATGCCTTTGCGACGGGCACTCTCGCTGCCGGCCAAGGCTCCGCTGTCATGGCTGCCGTCATGGCTGCCGGCATGACCCCGCCACTCGGCCTGGCCCTGGCCACCATCCTGTTCAAAAACAAATTTACGGAATTCGAAAAAGAATCCGGCAAAGCAGCCTGGGTCCTCGGTGCCTCCTTCATCACCGAAGGTGCCATCCCGTTTGCCGCGGCTGACCCGCTGCGTGTCATTCCCTCGATCATGGCAGGTTCTGCCGTGACTGGCGCCCTTTCCATGCTCTTCAACGCCACTTTAAGCGTTCCCCATGGCGGCGTCTTCGTCTTTTTCGCCGTCACCAATATCCCGATGTACCTGGTATCGATCGTGGTCGGCACGGTGGTGACTGCGCTGTTGATCGGCACACTCAAGAAAAATGTGGCCTGAGATCCAGATCTGCTATAATTGGATTGGATCTGGCCGGCACATTCACGATTCATGATGAGGAGATACGTACCATGCAAACCATCCAAGTCACTGTTCCTTTCAAAGAAGGCCTGCATGCCCGTCCAGCCACTGAGCTGGTCAAGGTCTGCATGACCATCAAAAGTGACATCACCTTGATCAAGGATGACAGCCATGTCAATCCCAAGAGCATTCTCGGCATCATGTCGCTGGGCGCAACACACGGTACCGCATTGACCGTCCAGGTCGAAGGAGCAGATGAAGTGGAAGCGACCGAGAAACTCAAGACGTTCTTCGCTGGCTGAGTTTTCCCTGGCCCCAGACGCCCGGACCTGAGCCCTGATTTTCAAGCCCAAAGAGACCGTCTCAAAGGTAGATGTCAATCTACCGGCGAGGCGGTCTTTCATCTCGCGGGGATCGGCTCTGGACTTGATTTCAGAAGAACATCCGGACGGCCACGACCGCAGTCATGGCAATGACCATATAGCGGAAAGCCTTTTCCGGCAGCTTGCGGATCACCCAGATCCCGATCCGGGTTCCGATGAAAATGGCCGGCAATGCCGCGACCGCGAAAAGTGCTGTTGTCCAAGTGATATTATGCCAGACAAAAATCTGCAGCGGCAATTTGACCAGATTGATGATCAGGAAGAACCAGGCGCTCGTTCCCAGGTAGTTTTGCTTGCTCAGGCGAATGGCCAGCAGATAGATGGCGAAAATGGGGCCGGCCGCATTGCCGATCATGGTGGCAAAGCCGGACAGCACCCCAATCAGGATGACAAACCAGCGGGCATCGGGGACCTTGAGCCGGTCACCCTTGGCTTCCTGCCAGACCATCGCCAGCAGACAGACCAGGACGATGCCGGCGACCAGGTATTTGAACTGCTGGTCATTGATATAACGGCCGACCAGGCTGCCCAGAGCCAGTCCTGCCAGGGCAGGCGGCAGCAATTTTCTGATTTCACTCCATTGGCCATGTCTGGCATAGGCCTTGACGGCAAACAAGTCGCCAATCAAGAACATGGCGAGCATCAGGCCTGTCGATTCGATTGCGCCGAAGGCACTGGCCAGGATCGGGATCGCGAGCAAGACAATGCCACCAATACCGGTCTTGCCGATCCCGATCATCACGGCAACGATCAGGCCGGCAAGGATCTGCCACTGGCTGAGAGCCTGGAAAACACCTGGGATATCCATGAATGAGTCCTCTGAAACTTTCCTGCAATTCCTTCCATGTTATCAGTCATAGAGAGGACCGGCAATTCCAGATTCTTGCGGAAGGTCCGGATCAGCCCTGGCCAGGCCATTGATCAGGCGGGATATTGCGGTAGACATCCTTCTGGCTGTGAAAGCCGCCAGCAATGATCACATCGTCCAGATTATTCCGGTCGACGGCAACCGGTGCCAGCCGGGCATAGGGGATCAGAACCCCATTGACATCGATCGAATCGTTTGCCTGAGGGGAGTCGCCTCTGGCCAGGTCCATGGCGGCAGTGGCTGCGGCCTTCGCCAGGGTGCCGATCGGCTTGTAGACCGTCATCAGCTGAGTCCCTTCGACGATCCGCTGGCAAGCATCGAGGTCTGCATCCTGGCCGGTCACGGCGATATCACCGCCCAGTCGATACAGGGCCAGGGCCCGGACGGCTGCCCCGGCCAGGGCATCATTGCCACAGATGATGCCATCGAATTCGACCCGGGCATCGAGGATCTGGCGGAATTGGGCAAAGGCATCATCGGCGCTCCAATTGTTTGCCGACAGCTCCCGGATCACGGTATGGCTGGGCTGCCTGGCAAAGACGGTGTCGATGCCCTTGCGGATCAGGGCGGAATTCCAGTCCTCAGCGGAGCCATTCATCAGGATATACCGGCCCTCCGGCTGACTCCTGACCAAGGCCTGGGCCATGAGTTCGCCAACCGCTGTGCTGTCGAATGAAATGTAGAAATCCAGTCCGGTCTGGCGGATCAGGCGATCATAGGCGATCACCCGGATCCCCCGCTCTTTGGCCAGGCGGATTTCATCGTCCAGTGCCGTTTCATCAATCGCCACAATCACCAGGACATCCACCGCTTTTTTGATCAGGTAGCGGATCTGGTTTTCCTGTTCTTCACTGCTGCCATTGGCATTCTGGACAATCACTTCGCCCCCCAGGTCATTGACAGCAGAAACGAAAATGTTGCGGTCACTTTCCCAGCGTTCGATCACCAGGGTGTCCATGGCAAATCCGATCACTGGCTTGGTGTCGGTGCCTGCGACCGTGGTTGGGCGGGTTTGCTGCTCCGACTGGCAGGCCGCCAGGTTCGGCACCAGCAGCAGGAGCAGGAGCAGGGCAATCAGCAAGTGGAAGCCCAGACGGGGTGGATTCAGCTGTCCATGACGGGTCCGATTCATGCCTGGCCTCCCTTTCAGCCCCGGTATTCGGTTGGTGTCTGGCCGATGATTTTCTTGAATATGCGGCTGAAATAGTTCGGATCAGTATAGCCGACCGCTGAACTGACTTCCTTGATCGACAATCGTCCCTCCCGCAAGAGCTGGCAGGCTTTGGCCATGCGCAAATCAGTCAGGTAGTCAATGAATGTCTTGCCCACCTGTCCGGAAAAGAGCCGGCTGAAATAATGCGGGCTCAGGGATATGCTTTCGGCAACCGATTCCAGCGACAAATTGCCGGCAAATTGCTCGTCAATCATTTTTTTTGCCGCTGCAATGATGTCGCTGACCGGTCTGCCCCGGACGCCGGAAAACTGGGTTGCCAGGTCGCGGATCCTGTCCTGGGTGATCTGGCGCAATTCCTGGACGCTGGTTGCCTGGAGCACCGGACCCAAATCGACCGGACTGCCCTCCCCTTCCCTGGCCATCTCGTTTTGCCGGGCCGCCAGGATCAGCCATTCCAGAACTTTGCTGCGCAGATCCGGCAGGCTGGGTGGTGGTTTTGCCCCGCCATCCGGAAAGAACAATTGCCCCAGGTATTGGCTGGCCAATTCCGGGTCACCCTGGCGGATCGCCTGGAGGAAGCTGGTTTCCAGCCAGCCGAGATAGCCCTTGCTGCCGGATGCAAGCTGCGGCAGCAGATCCGGGAAATAGCGGATATCGCCGGCCGGGGTTTGCTGCAGGGCCAGCAGGGATTCCCGGTAGGCAGCGTGGAACTGGGCCGTCGATTCCACCTGGCTGCTGACACCCATGCGCAATTCAGCTCCGCTGTCTCTGGCAACCCGGTCAAAGATCTGCCGGGCCAGCACCTGGCCCTGGACCACTGGATTGCCCTCGCCTTCAGCCTCCAGGGGCAGGAAGATGACGATCCGGTTCAGGAGCAGAGGGCCCACCAGGCAAGGGGCGGCCAGCTTGATGGTTTCCCGCAGGGCATGGAAATCCCGGTTCAGGCGCATATGCTGGCCAATCCGGTTCGGCATCAGGCCATCCGGATGGCGGTCGCCAAATTCCAGGGTCAGGAACAGCCCATTGGCCGATGGCAAATCCAAGAGCTCGAGATACCGCCGGGTTTCATCTTCCTGTTCCTCGGCAAAAATGACCGAATAGAAAAAACCGGTCTCCAGAATGGAACGGACATTTTCCAGCTTTTCCCGCATCGCCAGTTCAGACAGCCGTTTCTGACGCCGGGCGTCCACCAGGGCCAGTGCGGCATCGATCGCTTCGACGATCCGTTTCTTATTGAAAGGCTTCATCAGATATTCCAGGACACCCAGACTGACAGCCTGCTTGGCATAATCGAATTTATCCAGTGCCGTCAGTAAAATGAACTGGGTGCCCGGTGACAGCTCACGGATGGTCTTGATCGCCTCGATGCCATTGATGCCTGGCATATTGATATCCATGATCGCCAGATCCGGATGGATCAGCTCGGCCTGGGTGATGGCTTCCCGTCCGGTATGCGCCAGCGTGACCTGGCATTCATCGGCATACTGCTGGCGAATGATATAGGAAAGCGAGTCCAGGACGATTTGTTCATCATCGGATAACAGTATCTTGTACAAGTCCAGGTCCTCCTTCAGGCCTCATCCGGCTGGCGGTCTGCCAAGGCAGGCTCCGCCAGTACGGGCAAAGACAGCTTGACTGTCGTTCCCACGATGCCAGGGCCACTGATGATGTCTATGACATCCTCGCGATGGAAAAACAGGCGCAGGCGGGCGACAACATTGGTCAGAGCGATGCCGGCCCCATTGCCGGCCTGGCTTTCGGTTGCAGAGGTTGCCAGCTGGCTGGGCGAAGCGAGATTCAATGACTTCGCCTCGAGAATCTGGCGGATCTTGGCGGGTTCCACCCCTCGGCCATTGTCATGGACCAGGACTTCGACATGGTCCCCCTTGCACCGGGCAGCCAGCTCCACTCGACCGCCCTGCTCGACATCCCGGAGGCCGTGGTTGAGGGCATTTTCCACCAGGGGCTGTAAAACCAGGCCCGGCATCCGGATATCCAGGCAATCCGGTTCGATGGATTCGTGGTATTCAATCCGGTCTCCAAACCTGACCTTCTGGATATATATGTAGTCCTTGGCCATCTGGATTTCCTCACGCAAGGTGACATCCCGGTCAAAAAGCTTGATATTATACCGATAGAAATCCGCCACATGCTCAACAAATTCGCTTGTCCGGTCAGCGCCTTCCAGCATGGCCATCTGGGCACCCGTATTGAGGGCATTGAACAGGAAATGCGGATTGATCTGGGCCTGCAGATTTTTCAGCTGAGCCACCTGGAGCAGATTTTCCATGACCAGCTCATGTTCCTTCTGCTGGGTTTCGCGGATCAGGTTGTCGCGGATCTGGGTCACATAGGCCCGCAGGCTGATGATCATGGCATTGAACGCTCTGGCCAGAACCTGGACCTCGTCGTGGGAGTCGACCTGGATCGGCGCTACAGCGAGATTGCCTTCCGCCACCAGGCCCGCTCTTTGTGCCAGCTGGGCCACCGGCCGGGTGATCCGCAGCGCGGTGAGCAGGACGATGACAAAATTGATTGCCAGGATCAGAGCCAGGATCAGGATATCCAGAAGCTGGATCTGGTCGAGCAATTGTCCCATGACCTGGTACTGCGAATAATTGCTTTCGAAGCGGTTCTGGTTCAGCTGGCCGGCATATTGGATGATATAGGTATAGATTTGTGAGCCCAAGTCATAGTGTTCCGTATAAGCTTCGATATTGCGGCCGCGCTTGGCCTGGATGGCCAGGCTGGTTTCCTGGCTGTAGCTTTCGATCATGCGCCGGATATTGCGCTCCAGAAGCAAGGGCACCGCATCATAGGCCTGGTCATTGAGCAGGGCCGCCTTTTCATTGAGGCGCTCTGAAGCACGGTAGTAGTTTTCCAGAGCGGTTGAACTTTTGGTGGACAGATAGCTCTTCGTATAAGTCTGGACTTCGCCAAGCGTCTGGACCAGGTCAAAAATCGCGGCATTGCTTTCATAGGTCGCATTGAGCCGGTCAACGATGATATTGATCGACAGGATATTGTAGACTGTGGACGCCCCAACCAGAAGACCCGTCAACAGATAAGGGATCAGCAGGCGCTTGAAAAGCGAATTGGGGGCCAGAATCTGCCTGGCCCGGCCCAGCCAGCTCAAAGGTTTGCCAGGGCTCATGGGCCGTCCTCCAGACCACGGTCTGCCTGACCGGCAGCAGAGGATTGGCCGACCATGCCATCAGACTGGCGCACCGCCTGGATATAGCTGTCGATATTGCTGGCATCGATGGTCACCAGATCGGAAGGAATATAATCGCTGGTGCGATTATTGGTCTTGATCTCTGCCAGGGCCAGTATGCTGTCATAGCCGATCTGGTAGGGGTCACTGGCAATCACCGCCTGGATCAGGCCACTTTGGATGTATTCCAGGACATTGGCATTCTCCTGGTATCCGAGCACATTGACCGAGCTGGCCCGCCCGTCATCAACCAGCGCTTCAACCACGCGCAAGGTGTCTTCAACATTGAGACTGACAATCGCCCGGACTGCAGACTGGTCTTTGAGCAGCAGATCCCGGATCGCCTGCTCAGCCGAAAAGGCACTGTCCCGGTTGATGGCCAGGCTATTGAGAGTCAAGCTGGGGTAATTGCCCAGATAGTCCTGGAGGCCGGCGACAATCTGGTTTTCTGACAGGCTGGCCCGCTGGGGATCCTCACTGACCAGAATGACGATCTCGCCCTCTGAATTTTGTGCGGCAACCAGCCGGCCAAAGGTCTGTCCCAGGTCATAGCTATTGACCCCGACAAAGCATTGCCGCAGGCTTTCTTCTGCATCATACTCCAGGGTGACCACTGGAATCTGGGCCTTGACAGCCTGGTCGATCGCGATGGTGGTCTGGTTCGTATCCACCACACAGGTGGCTATGCCATCGAGCCGGGCAGCGGTGGCAATCCGGATTTGCTCTGCTGTCTGGTCGCTGGAGAAGCTCTTTGGTCCGGCCAGTTCAACGACAGCATCGACCTGGGCCGCAGCCGCTCTGGCCCCGGCATAGACCTCCTGCCAGTACAGTGAGTCCGTCTGCTCCGCGACCAGGACAAAATGATACCTGGCTTCCCGGTCCAGGGCCAGAAGCGGGGCCTGGTCAACCAGACGCTGGCGCAAGATATTCATCGCCAGCAGGGCAAGCAGGGATATCAGCAAGATGGCCGAGACTGCCATCAGGTAGAGGTGCCTTGTCAATATTTCACGCAGCCGGATCGTCCTGTCCTCCTGT
This sequence comes from uncultured Mageeibacillus sp., assembly GCA_964499985.1. Classification (GTDB taxonomy): domain Bacteria; phylum Bacillota; class Clostridia; order Saccharofermentanales; family UBA5734; genus UBA5734. The sequence goes on along the minus strand of CAZCMX010000007.1, from coordinate 17,281 downwards.
CCTGACCGAAGGTTTTAGTCAATATTTTCCCGGGTCCGGATATCGATCCGGGTAAACTGGTATTTCTCAGTGACTTTGCGATTGTAGAAGAGCAAATCGACCAGGATCTTGATCGGTTCATAACCTTGCTTCTCCGGCTCCTGGAGAATCGAAAAGTCAATCCAGCCATCCAGCATGAGCTGGCGGGTCGAAGGGAGCAGGTCGAAACAAACCACAGGGGTGCCTGGCTGGCCAAACTGGCGGATCGCCCGGACCATGCCGTCAATGCCGGAACTGGTCATATAGAAGGCATCTGCGGGCTTGCCACTCTTGAGGTAGTCCCGGGTCACCTGATAGGCCGATTCCGAGGTATTGTCATTATGCAGGACTGCTGCGATGGACAGCTCTGGACATTCGTTCCTGATCAGGGCTTTAAATCCCGCCAGACGGTCACTGAGGGATTTGAAGACTGACGGTCCGGTGATGCAGACAATGGTGCTGCCCGCAGGCAAGATTTTGCGCATCAGGTCAGCCGCCACCCGGCCACTGCGCCGCGAATCCTGGCCGACATAGCAGAGCCGGCCAATGCCAGACAGGTCGGTATTGAAGGTCACGACCGGAATCTCCTGGTCCCGCAGCTCCAGCAATGCCGACCGGACAGCCTCGTCATCGAATGGGCTGATCACCAGACCGGATATTTTCCTGGCCTGCAGCGACCGGATGCAGACCAGCTGGTGGTCTGCTGTGTTTTGGGTCATTTCGATGACCTCGAACTGGATGCCAAAGTTGGCGTATTCGGCAATCCCGCGCCGGATCCCGTCAAAGACCTCCAGGAAAAGCGGGTCTGCTGCACTCGGGACAAGGATGCCAATGCGGATGTCTTTTTTCTGAAAGGCGAGGGCTTTGCCGGCCAGATTGGGCTTATAGCCGAGTTCTTCTGCAATCTGGCGGACACGCTCCCGCACAGCCTCACTGACCCCTGGCCGGTCATTGAGAACCTTGTCGACTGTGCCGCGGGACACATGGGCCGCTTCTGCGATCGAACGAATCGTAGCCATTGAAAGTCCCCTGCTTCTCAGCTTGATGCGATTATTGTAAACTATATTGGACCTTGGGACCAGAACGACTTGATCCCAGAAAAGTGTTGGCCAGCCAGCACGATCCAGCCAAGGAGCCGGACATGACCACTCTGAAAGATGTAGCAAAATTAGCCGGTGTCACGGTGACAACCGTGTCACGAGTCCTGAACAATCGCGGATATATCAGCAATGAAACTCGCAGCAAAGTCATGGCCGCGATGAAATCCCTGGACTATCAGCCCAATGAGCTGGCCCGGTCACTGATTTTCCAGCGTTCGCGCCTGATCGGTGTGATCGTGCCTTCCATCGTCCATCCGTTTTTCGGCATGCTTGTCAATGCTCTGGAATTCGAGGCCGCCAAGCGGGGCTACAAGATTCTCCTGGCCAATTCCCGTCATGACGAGGAAAAAGAGCTGGCCTATCTCGATATGCTCAAGCGCAACAAAGTTGATGGGATCATCCTGGCCAGCCGGACAACGGAGATCAGGCCGTTCCTCAATGCCAACCTGCCCTTGCTGTCCTTTGACCGGGAGCTTTCGCCCGATATCCCGATGGTCAGCGCCGACAACTTTGAAGGGGGGCGCCTGATTGCCCGCCATCTGATTGCCAGGGGGTGTCGCAACCTGCTCTACATTTCGGGCAGCAGCAATGTCCGGCAGTATTCCAATCAGCGCGGCAGCGGATTCCTCGAGGTCTGTGAGGCCTCAGGCCGCCGTTTTTCGGTTTATGAAACCGAGGAGGCTTCTTTCAATAGCCAGCAATACGAGGCCTCGATCGCCCGGGCTCTGGCCGAAAATCCCAATGTCGACGGCATCTTTGCCTCGAGCGATGTCATCGCAGCCCAAGTGATCCGGCAGCTGGCAGCCCTCGGCAAGAAAGTCCCTGCCGATGTACGCGTGGCCGGATTTGACGATGTCCAGATATCCAGCCTGCTCCAGCCTGCCCTGACGACCGTCCACCAGCCCATCGAAGCGATGGCGATCCAGATGCTGGAATTGCTCGAACGGAAAATGAAGGGTTGTCCAGCCCCGGCCCGGACCATCCTGCCGGTCGAGCTCGTCGTTCGTGAGTCGACCTGAAAAAAGTCCACCGAGCGGAGAGCCTCCAGCACGGCAAGGTTAGGCTGCCGAGCCGCCAGCGGTCAGGTGACCAGTTCCCGCCGCAGCCATTTGCCACTTTTGAGGCGCAGGGTGAACAGCACCGAGCGTAAGGCCCAATCACTGATCATGGCGATCCAGACTCCGATGACACCCAAGGAGAATACCGCAGTCAACAGGTAGCCCAGGCCAACCCGCAGCACCCACATGCTGGTCATTGTCACCGACAGCTGGTAGCGCACATCGCCAGCACCACGGAATCCGGCGGCCAGGGCAAACGAGGGCGGCCAGAGCAGAGGCTGGGCGATCAAGTACATGAACATGATCGGCCAGGCCGTCTGCCGGGTCGCTGCATCCTGGGTATAAAGACCGATGACCGGTCCGATCACGGGCAGGAAAATCAGGGACATCCCGACCAGGATCGCCGAACAGAAGGGGATGGCGAAGGTCAGGAGCGTCCGCGCACCCTCCTTGTCGCGGCGACCGATCGCCTGACCGACAATCGTCGTCAGGGCCAGGCTCATGGCCACGGTCGGCATGGTCGCAAAGGCAGCAATCGAATTGCAGATGGCATTGGCGGCCAGGGCCACGGTGCCCAGGCGGACAATGAACAGCTGGACAATCAGCTTGCCACCATTGAACATCAATTGTTCAAAGCCTGCCGGAATGCCGAGGAAAAGGATCGTTCCCATTTTCTTGCGGTCCACAGCCAGGAAATGCCGCGGGGCAAAGGAAAAGGCCAGGTCGCTTTTCTTGAGCATGACCAGGGCCAGGATAAAGCCCAGCAGCCGGGCCAGGGTCAGGCCCAGCGCCGCCCCCGTCACGCCATAGCCTGGGATCGTCCAGCGGATGAAGCCCAGATCGAGGCGGAAGCCATAAATCAGGACAAAGCTCAGGACGATATTGGCCAGGTTCATGATGATTGAAATCAGCATTGGCGCTTTCATATTGCCATTGCCGCGTAAAACCCCGAAAGCGGTTGTGGCCAGCGCCAGAGGCGGATAGGACCAGACCACGAGCCTCAGGTAGGCCAGGGAATTTTGCCGCACCTGAACCTCGGTCCGGCCAAACAGCAGATCAACCAGCTCCCGTTGATACAGGACCACCAGCCCGGTCAGAACCAGGGACAGGGCAATACTGGCCAGCATGGCCTGGCTGGCTGCCTCGCTGGCCGAAAGCCGGTCATCCCGTCCGGTATACTGGGCAACCAGAACGGTGCCACCGATGGCGACCGAAGAAAAGACCGAAATCATCACATTATTGATGGTGTCGATATTGCCAACCGCTGAGACCGCTTCACGGCCAAGGTTACCGACCAGCATGGTGCTGACGGCACCCATCAGCACAATGAAGAATTGTTCGACCAGGACCGGCAGGGACAGCCGGATAATGGTTCGGCTCAGATGGATGAGGGTCGGACGATCGTACATGATTCTCTCCAGGTCATGATGGCAGGCAATTTCACCATTATCCCCCTGATTGTGCTGCAGGTCAAAGGCAATGGTATAATCTAGAGTATCAAACAAGGTGGTTGTTGCAAGATGAGCACGGTAGATCTGATTATCAAAAAGCGGGATGGCCATACCCTGACCACAGACGAAATCCAGGCCTTTGTCACCGGAGCCAGTGACGGCAGCTGGCCAGATTATCAAGTCTCAGCCATGCTGATGGCGATGTTCCTCAAGGGTCTCGATGATCGTGAAACCAGCGACCTGACTCTGGCAATGGCCAGGTCTGGCCGCCAGCTCGACCTCTCCGGCTTGCCTGGCATCAAGGTCGACAAGCATAGCACCGGGGGCATCGCTGACACCACAACGCTGGTGGTCTTGCCGCTGGTTGCTGCCTGCGGCGTCCCCGTCGTCAAAATGTCCGGCCGCGGGCTCGGCTTTACCGGCGGTACGATTGACAAGCTGGAGTCGATCCCAGGTTTTAACACCGCCTTGTCCACGGCCCAGGCCATCGCCCAGGCCCAGGCCATCGGAGCCGTGATCCTGGCGCAGACCGATGATCTGACGCCGGCCGACAAAAAGCTCTATGCCCTGCGGGATGTCACCGGCACGATCGAATCGATCCCCCTGATCGCCGCCTCGATCATGAGCAAGAAAATCGCCGCCGGCGCCGATGCCATCGTCCTGGACGTCAAATGCGGCAATGGCGCTTTCATGCCTGACCTCGAGTCTGCAAGGGCCCTGGCCCGCCAGATGGTGGCCATCGGTCACCAGGTCGGACGCCAGGTGACTGCGGTCATCTCCGGCATGGACCAGCCCCTGGGCAATCTGATCGGCAATAGCCTCGAGGTCCTGGAGGCAATCGATGTGCTCCAGGGCCGAGTCCGGGGCGACCTGCTCGAGGTGGCCCTGACCCTCGGCAGTGAAATGCTGCAGCTTTCAGGTCAGGCCCCGTCGGACTCTGAGGCGCGGCGGCAGCTGGAACAGGCCTTGCAAAGTGGCGCGGCTGCCGCGAAGCTCGCCGAGATCATCCAGGCCCAGGGCGGAAACCCCGAGGTTGTTGCCAGGCCCGGCCTTTTGCCGCAGGCCACCTTGCGCCAGGAGATCCGGGCTGAGTCGGCAGGCGTCCTGGCCCAGATCGAATCCGCCGATCTCGGCCGGGCCTTGATCGCTCTCGGTGGCGGCCGTGAGCGCAAGGGTGACGCGATCGATCCTGCCGTCGGCCTGATCCTTGGCAAGCGGCTTGGCGATCCGGTTGCACCAGGCGATATTCTGGTCGAAGTCCTGGCCAATGACCCCGGCCGGCTGCAGGCAGGCATCGCCATTGCCGAGTCCGCCCTGACGATCCGGCCAGAATCTGCCGGTTTTACAGCGCCAGCGGTCATCCTCGACATCATTCGCCACTGAGACTGGATCGGCCCGAAGGGAGGGATCCTTCTGCACCCCTTCTATGACGCCAGCAGGCTGCTGCTGGAATCCGGCGGCACACGCTGGATCGGCCTCATTTCGATGCTGCTCTACTTGCTGTTCTGGGCAGTGGTCTGCCTGGTGGCTTACCGCATTTTGCGCAGGGCCTTCCCCTTCCTCCAATCGGGTCCCAAGACAGACTCGGCCGTGCAGATCCTGCGCGAACGGTTTGCCCGGGGTGAAATTTCGGCTGAACAATTCGAGGCCATGCTGAGCGTGCTGGAAAAGAGCCGCCACTCATGATGGGTTTTCCGATGCTCTGCCGCCTGGCTGGCCGAGGCCTGGCAACGCTGCTCTGGCAGCGCAACCGGCCGCTGGTCGGTTCGGTGATCCTGACCGACCGCTGCAACCTCTATTGCCGCCATTGCGCCGTCAGCAACCAGCTGCGGCAGGACTACCCGCAGCATCAGATCGAGGCGGACCTCATGACCCTCTATGCCAGCGGCTGCCGGATTGTTTTCCTGTATGGCGGGGAACCCCTGCTCTGGAGAGATGGCCAGCACACGCTGGCTGATCTCGTCCAGCTGGCCCGGCGAATGGGCTATTGGCTGGTCAATGTCGTGACCAATGGGACATTGCCCTTCGATCTGCCGGGTGTTGATCTGGTTCTGGTCAGCCTCGACGGCAGCCGCGAGCACCATGATGCGATCCGCGGTCCAACCTATGACCGGATCCTGGCCCATATCCGCCAGACAACCCAGACGCCGATTGTCCTCTATATGGCGATCAATGTGCTCAATCAGGCCGATATCGAAGAGGTGGCCCAGCTGGCCACCAGACTGCCCCAGGTCCGGGCGGTCGCCTATAATTTCCACACCCCCTATCCGGGGACTGAAGCCCTGGCCCTCAGCCGGGCGGAAAAACTGGACTGCAGCCGTCGGATCGTCCGTCTGATCGACCAGGGCTATCCGGTTCTCAATCTTAAAAGCGCCCTCCCTCTGATCGCAGGCCAGGCAGCCCCCGTGCCCAGCAAGCATTGCCTGGTCGCAGAAAACGGCCAGGTCTGGACCTGTGGCCGCTGCATCGACATCCCTGGGCTCTGCGAGAACTGCGGTTATTGCTTTGCAGCCGAATACAGTCTCGTTTTTGCCAGCCATCCCCGAATCTGGCTCGATCTGGCCAGAACCTATCTGCGCCTGTTGAAAAGAGTCCCCTCATGCTGATCGAAAAAGGCCTGCGCCTGCTCCTGACCCGCTCACTGAAGCCATTTGTCTTCGAGGCCAGCCCGCCGGATGGTCTCCCGGATGTAACGGGACTGGATGCGTTTGGCCTTTATGTCCATATCCCCTTCTGCCGTTCCCTCTGCAGCTTTTGCCCCTATTGCCGCGAATTGTACACACCAGAGAAGGCCGCGGCCTATTTGCCGGCGCTGCTGCGGGAAATTGACCGCACCGGGCAGCATTTGCTCAGGGATTCAGGGGCTGCCATCCCGGATACCACGGCAGGAAACTCCTCGCCGCGCCTCCCCGTCACCAGTCTCTATTTTGGCGGCGGCACCCCAGCCCTGATGCTCGGCGACCTGCCAGCAATCATCGACCGCCTGCGGCAGTATTTTGCAATCACAGGCGGCATTGGCATCGAACTGCATCCACAAGACATCACCCCAGACCATTTGCACCAGCTCAAGGCAGCTGGTGTGACCATGGTCAGTCTCGGCCTGCAATCGTTCGACCCCCAGGCGCTGGCGGCCATCGGGCGGCAGGAGGACCGCTTTGCGGAACGGATGGCCTGGGTCCGGGCGGCTGGCTTTGCCACGGTGGACGTCGACCTGATCTTTGCGATCCCGGGCCAGACCGCAGAAAGCCTGCGCCAGGACCTGCAAACCGCCTTCGAAGCTGGCGCGACCCAGGTTTCGACCTATCCATTCATCGATTTCAGCTATGCCACCAATCGCTGCCAGCCACTCGATCCAATAGCCAAGCGCCAGCTGCTGGCAGAGCTGGCCAGCTTCTGTGCGACGATCGGCGCCGAACGCACCTCCGTCTGGACCTTCGCCAGGCCAGGCACGGCGAAATATTCATCTGTGACCCGGGATGCCTTTCTGGGCTTTGGGCTTTCCGCAACCACCTTGCTGCGGCGCAGCTTTTCCATCAATACCTTCTCACTGGAAGGCTATATCCAGCGTCTGGCCCAGGGATTGTCGCCCTCTGCATTGATATTGGACTTCAGCCTGCGGCAGCGGGCGGCCTATTTTCTGTTCTGGAGTGCCTATGGCACCCGGATCGACAGCCAACGCTTCGCAGCGATCGTCGGCAAGTCGCTGCAAGAGCTCTATCCGCTGGAAATGGCAGCAGCAGTCAGACTGGGTTTTCTCCAGCCGGCCGGTAAGGACTATCGGCTGACCCCGAAGGCCATCTTGCTCTATCATGACCTGGAACAGCTCTATACGACGGCCTATATCGACCAAACCTGGTCGATCGCCCGTCAAGAAGCTTTCCCCCAGCGATTCACCTTGTCCTGACCTATCGCCTGCGCCAGGAGCGCCGGCCTGCCAGATAACCAAACAGCCAGCTGATGCCGATCAAAACCACCGCCACGAGCACGATCATAGCCAATTGCCAATAGGGCCAGTCCGACAAGGTGAGCAGTGAAGGTTCGGCTTGCTGGTACCCTTGGGCTGCAGTGACCGGATTCTTCACGGGACCTTCATCCGTAAGGCCTGCATCCGGGGCCTCCGGCTCCGCCGCGGCGTCCAAGTCAGCCAGCGATGCCGGATCAACCGGCGGTAATCCCAGCTGTCTGGCCTGTTTCGCCCCCGCTTCGAGCAAGGTGCGGCTATACACAACCAGATTGCCTTCCGGGTCATTGCCGGTGACTCCAAGCAAAACGGCAATCAGCTCCTGGCCATCCTGAGTCACGGCAGCTGAAACCAGACATTGGCCGGCAGCAGCTGTCGTTCCGGTCTTGATGCCGGTGATGCTGGCCAGAACATCCGACTGGTAATTGGCTGATTCACCGAGCAGCAGGCGAATATTGGTGCTGAGCATGATGTTCCAGCCATTGTAGGGATGTTTATTGGTTGCCGGCAGCGCATAGACAGGGGTGCTGACCAGGTCCCGGAAAGCCGGATTGGCCAGGGCGGCGGCAGCCAGGTCAGCCAGCTCCAGAGCCGTCGTCTGGTGGTTGCGGTCATGCAGCCCATGCGCATTTTCGAAATGAGTCTGTTGCAGGCCCAGCAGACGAGCCTTGTGGTTCATCCGGGCAGCAAAAGCCGGCTGACTGCCACTGATGGCCTCGGCGAGCAGATTGGCCGCTTCATTGCCAGAGCGCAGCATCAGAGCTGCAAGCACATCCCGGACACGGATGACTTCACCCTCCACCAGACCAGCCCGGGACGCATCTGGTGGCAGGTCGAGCGCAGTCGCCGAAACAGTCAACTGCTGGTCCATGTCCAGATTTTCCAAGGCCAGCAAGGCCGTCATGATTTTGGTCGTGCTGGCCGGATACTGGAGACTCTCTTCGTTTTGTCCCAGTAAAAACGTCCTGGAAGGGCGGTCGATGACAACATAAGCCTTGGCCTTGATCTGATCGACGGTCGGCCAGGCCTCGGCAGACAGCGGTCCTGGCTCGGACCAGCTGGCACCGGGCAGGGTGGATGCGGCCGAGGATTCTGCGGCCTGATCAGGCAGTACGGCAGAATCGGCCTGCACCGGGCTGGCCTGGCCGAGCAGGAAGGCCAGCATAGCCAGAAGCAGCAGCCATGGCGCTGGCCAGATCTTTGCTCGCCGCCAGTTCTGCCGCAAGCCAAAGCGAAAACCAGGATTTGGGCCGGGAATTTGCATGGTCACCCACCTCCATATCGATCCGGTACTGATTCCACTCTAGCCGTCCTGCTAAAAAGCGTCAAATCAGGCTGGCAAAGGCTTGCATCCCCCCCTGGTCTGTGGTATATTTTTTTCTGCTGAGTGGCTCGACATGAGCTGGAGTATCCGTTGCCGGATGGTGTAAGGGTAGCACTACTGACTCTGACTCAGTCTGTCTGGGTTCGAATCCTAGTCCGGCAGCCAAATTGAAAGCTTGGAATCTCTAAGGTTCCAGGCTTTTTTCATGCAAAAATACTTAATCCCATATATTCTGATCAGCTCTCAATTTTAAAACTTTTTTAGAGCTTTTAGATTTTTTCAAACTTTTTTGGCCCTGAAAAAGATCCCCCCGATCGGTTCGCCGGGGCTTTCCTGATGTGGACAGTGGCTGCTTGGCCTTTTCGATGGCCAGTCTGCCATGGCCGTGAATGCGGCATTTTTTGTGTCACCCTGGCAGATGGACCTTTTGGACAATTCGCATTATGCGCATAGATATACTGACGAAGCCCGGCAAGGTCACAATCCCTCAGCACCCGGATGACATACCGAATATCATTATCAAATCAAGACTGAAACAAACAGGCCTGAAATAGGGCTCGCCACAGATAAAAGCAAGCCGATCCCGGCTTCGCTTAGTCAAGCTAAACCCCGGATCCCCTGTCCCCCGGAATGGGGTGGCTTTACATGAACGGGCTGAAGGTCAACAGGATCGTCGGGATGAGTATGATACCCAGGAGAACGGAGATGGAGGTCATAAACGCCGATAATTCGACATCACCTTCCGTTTCACCGGTAAAAGCAACAACCATGGATGCGATCGGGGCAAAATAGAGCATGCACAAGATCACCTTGGCTTCAGCTGGCACAGGCAGCACAAACAAGGTCAGGAGAGTGAAGGCCAGGGCAAAGCCGTAGCGCAGCGACAGGTATTTGCAGGCCTGGCTGATCTTGGCCTGGTCCAGTCTCAGCTCCAGGCCAAGGCCGATCATCAGCATGGCTAAGAATGGATTGGCACTGCCGATGATCGACGTGAAGGTCAGAAAGGCAGCGGGCAGCTTCAGATCAACCAGGCGGATGGCCAGCAGAACCAGGTACGTCACGAAAATCGGTGAGCTGAGCATATTTTTCACAAACAGCCAAACCGAGGGCCGGCTCGACTCCCTGGCTTCAGACAGGGACCAGCCATAGCCAATGCCGCCAGCAGAGATCGAATTGCCAACATCAAACAAGGCCGCATAAACCAGGGACTCTGCGCCGATAAACCCTGAAATATAGGGCATGGCAAACGCGGCAATATTATAGCTGCCGATATTGTTGATTCCGAAAGCCCTGTCCCGGCCACTGCCAGGCCGGTTGATGAGATATCCGGTTACCTGTTGGATGAGATTGGCCATAATTCCAATGATTGTGAGTATCAGCAAGTGAAAGGAGAGATTGAAGCTGCTGAAACTGGTGATGACCGCACAGGGCATGGTCAGTCGCAAGACAATCTTGGAAAATTTCGGGAAATCCTCCCGGTTCACCCAGCCGATTTTCTTGATGACCTGGCCGATGATGATAATCAGGACCAGGGAGATTGCCTGAGTCAATATTTTTGCCACAAAACAACGATCCTTTTCTGGAGAAATGGGCGCCTTGATGAGAAATGGCCGCCTGCCGAGTGTCCGTAAAATAGTACAACACATAGACGGTCCCGTACAGCCTGAAGGCCTGTCTGCTCACCTGATATTGACGACATTTCATCACCATGCAATAATAACAAACGGCAAGAATGCCTTCTAGTTTACAATTATCTTGTCGTAATTTTACATATACTCCGTTTAATCACCAGAATATGCCAATCACTGAACCAATCTTCCATGTCTGAGCATAATTGTCCGAGGTGAAGCAGTGAGAATTCGAAAACGTTGGATCATTCTGGTGGGTCTTGCTCTCCTCATTGCTTTGATCATGATGCCATTCCTGATCGTGAAAGCGAATCTCGAACGGGATTTGGCTGTTTTGGCCTCGATTGATATCGAAGCGATCGATTTTTCTCAGTTCAAAGAGGGTATCTGCGAAGGTGAATTCCGGGCCATGCCAGTATCGGCGCGGGTCCGGGTCACTTTGTCGGATGGCCTGATCAGAAATATTGCGCGCCTCGAGCATAATTTATAAAGCTGACAACATCCATCATTGTCCTCATTGGTCTGGTGATTGTCCTCTCTGGATTGGTTGCCGCCAACGGTTTATTCGATCCAAGCCAGGGGCCAGCCATGACGTATATAAATCCATATGGCGACTCAGTGGTTTTGGCTGGGGCAGGTCTTTATGCCTGGGACTCTTTCTTCAAGGCTCCGATTTTTCGCGGTACGGATCTGGTCATCCTGTTCGTTGTCTGTCCGCTGCTGTCCATAATTCTGGGGCTGGCCGCCCGCCGCCTGACGCTGCGCCGCCACCTGTTGCTGGATGCGATCCTGGCTGTCACCTTGTATTATTCTGCCAGTCTCGCTTTTGGTGTGACCTTCAACCGCCTGCACTTGGCTTATATCGCTCTTTTTTCCGTTAACCTTTTTGCGTTCGTCTGGGTGACTGGCCAAATGGCGGGGTGCCCATTAGCCATGACCATCAATCAAGGGGTCAACAGCCGGTTGCCATACCGGGGTTTTTATTGTTTTCTCATTCTGTCTGGCCTGGCCCTGATCGGCGCCTGGCTGCCGGATATCCTGTCGGCCCATGCAGCCGGCCGCTCCCTGGCCTTGATCGAAAACTACACGACAGAAATCACCTATGTCCTCGATATGGGGATCATCGGTCCGGCCGCCCTGCTGACTGTCTGGCTGCTGAAACGTCGTACCACACTGGGCTACATCCTCCTGGGCCAGCTTTTGATGCTCTGCACGATCATCGGCATCATGCTGCCAGTCCAGACCTTCTTCCAGGTCCAGGCAGGTATCGTTCTTCCAGTACCGGTCTTGGTCACCAAGATAGCCACCTTTGTCATTTTGGCGTTCTTTGCAGCCTATTTCCTGGTCCGGCTGCTGAGAGCGGTACCGGATCAGTTGGCCGATACGGCCGGAGGTTGAGATTTTGCTGAAAATTGCTGTTTTTTATGGCAATCTGCGTCATGGCAGCACCTGGCACTGCACCCAGGCCATTCTCCAGCAGGTGCAGCAGCTCGAACCGGTCGAGGTGACGGAGTTCTGGCTGCCCAAAGATCTGCCCCAATTCTGCACGGGCTGCTTTTCCTGTATATACAACGGAGAAGCGACCTGCCCGCATAGTGCCTATACCCGGCCGATCGTGGACGCCATGGTTGCGGCGGATCTGATCGTCCTGGCATCACCAGTCTATGGCCTCGATGTATCCGGTGCGATGAAAACGCTGATCGATCATCTTTGCTTTCAATGGATGAGCCACCGACCTCATCCGGCGATGTTCAGAAAGATCGGTCTGACGATCACCACTTCAGCGGGGGCCGGCCTGGGCCATACCACGAAGACCTTGCGCAATAGCCTGGTTTTCTGGGGTGTCCAGAAGGTTTTTGCGTTCAAATACCCCGTCGCGGCGATGAAATGGGACGATGTCACAGCCAGGAACCAGGAGAGAATCAGGAAGCAGGCTCAGACATTCGCTGCCCGAATAGTCCGTGCCACCCGTATGCCCCAGCGCCTGCGCAATCCGATCTTTCGCAGCTTCTTTTTCACACTCATGCGGGGCATGCAGAAAAAAAACGACTGGAACCTGCAAGACCGGATGCATTGGGAAATGCAAGGCTGGCTCGCAGGAAATAAGCCCTATTGATATAGTCTCAATGACAGGTCAGTCGACGGAAAGTACGGGTATCAGCATGACAAAATTCATTCCCTGGATCATGATCGGCCTCATTCTCATCATTGCCATTCCGGTTCTGTACCAGCGGTCCAGGCAATTGCAGCAAACCTACCGGCAGGAAGTTCAAGCGGCCTTCACGAGTGCCAGTCTTGATGCCGGGGAGCCTGACCTCCTGACCGAAACGGATCTTGAGCATTTGCCAGAACCCGTTCAGGCATATCTGCACAGGGTCGGCGTGGTTGGCCAGCCCAAGGTCAAAAGCTTTCGCATGATTTGCGCCGGGGAATTCAAGACAGCACCCGATAAGGATTATGTCCCCTCATCTGCTGAACAATACAATCTTGTGTCAGACTCGCGGCGTGTCTATTTCATGAGTTTAGCGAAGCCAAGACCCGGGCCAACAAGATCCGCTACAATTTCGAGGTGGTCTCGACCAAGATCCATGTCGCCAAGCTGATCCTGATGTCCCTGATCATCGCTTATATTGCTTTCATCCTGGCCCAGTTCAATGGTCTGTCCTGGACAGTGGTCATTGTGATCATCATCACTGGCATCTATCATTTCATGACCACCCGGACCGTGCTCGGCCGTCATATCTATGCGGTCGGTGGCAATCCAGAGGCAGCCAAGCTCAGCGGCATCAGCGTCAAATACATCACCTTCTTCGTCTTTGGCTCGATGAGCATGCTGGCCGCCCTGTCCGGCATCCTGTTCACGGCCCGCCTGCAATCCGCCACCACCACTGCAGGTGTCGGCTTTGAGCTCGATGCGATCGCTGCAGCCTATGTCGGCGGCGTTTCGACCTCCGGCGGTATCGGCAAGGTCACGGGCTCGATCATCGGCGCCTTCGTCATGGCCTCGCTGACCAATGGCATGAACCTGATGGGCATCGATATCTCCTGGCAGTACATCATCCGTGGCATTGTCCTGATCCTCGCCGTCCTCTTCGACGTCACCACCCGCAACAAGAAATAAGCCTCGACCCGGTATCATCCCGGATCCATGGCCCAGGGATCCTGCCAATCCTTCCCCTGTCCCCTCGAAAAGACCAGTTGCCCATGTCGCGGCAGCTGGTCTTTTGCATGCCGGGCGGGTATTTGTGATGATTGCTTATGAGCGTAAGCACATTATTTAGCCATAGGCATGCCTGAAGACGCAAAATTCAGGGAAAATTTCATCGTGATCCGCTCACAAGCACACAAATTATTCACAATTTTTGTTGTCTTTGCCAATTGTATAATATAGATCCAGCCGTTACGATGATTTCTGGATCTAGTGATTTCCCAGGCAGGAGGCTTGGGCCAGATTACATGAACGATTCAAATTGAAACCCCCAAGGCGGGTTCCGATGATCCAACAGGAGGAACGGTATGCCTTTTGCCCAAGATATGAATAGAAATACATTTGCCATGGTTCGTGAGATCAAATCGGTCCACCACCAGTTGCTGAACCATGAACTGCCCCTTTTGGACCAGCTGACCACGCTGGTCCTGCGCAAAGCCAATGACGATCAGCCGGAATTGCGGGAAATCCGCTATCTTTTCGTCAAGCTGCTGTCAAAATTGACCGCTCATATCCATCGCGAATCCCGGCTGGTCTATCCCACTTTGCTCCGCCATGAGACTGATCTGGCGCCACTGAGCCTGGCGGTCGAGCAGGTTGCTGACTCGCTGAAGGAGCATGACCAGATCATGGACATCCTGCGCCAGTTGCGCCAGTTGACCAACCAGTACCGACCCGATTACCGGGCCAGCCATGAGATCAAGCTGACCTTTGAAAAGCTGCAGGCCATCGAAAAGGCGACCATCGAGCTGATCCATTTCGAAAATACCCACGCCTACGACGGATTCACAGCCTGATCCTCAATGTATCTCAAGCTACTTCGCACGCAATAGCTCCTGCGCTATACTGAGTACTGGCTTGCCTGGTTCAAGCGCAGACGGAGGTCACAGGATGCGGATCGAAAGGGATACCCATGGTGAAATGGCACTGGAGGACCAGTGCTATTATGGTTTGCAGACGGCTCGCGCCAGGGAGAATTTTCCGATCCTCCGCCAGCCGGTGCATGGGGACCTGATCCGGTCACTGGTGCAAGTCAAAAAGGCGGCAGCCCTGACCAATCTCCAGCATGCGTTCATCCCGCCTGATATCGGCAAGGCCATCGTGACTGCCTGCGACGAGATCCTGGCTGGCGCTCTGATGGACCAGTTCGTGGTCGATGCCTTGCAGGGTGGTGCCGGCACCTCTGCCAATATGAATGTCAACGAAGTCCTTGCCAACCGGGCTCTCGAGCATCTCGGGGCCACCAAGGGCGACTATGCCCGCATCCACCCGCTGGACCACATCAATCTCTTCCAGTCAACCAACGATGTTTTCCCCACAGCGCTCAGAATCGCTGCCATCGGCCGGCTCAAGTCGGTCAGCGAGCAATTTGCCCGCCTCCAGACCGCCCTGCAGGACAAGGAGCAGGCCTTCGCCTCGATCCTGAAGGTAGGGCGAACCCAGCTCCAGGATGCAGTCCCCGTCACCCTCGGCCAGGAGTTCGGCGCCTGGGCCCAGGCCATTGCGCGCGACCGCTGGCGCCTGTACAAGGTTGAAGAACGGCTGCGCCAGGTCAATATCGGTGGCACCGCGGTTGGCACGGGCATCAATGCCCCGCGCAAATATTTGTTCACCATGATCGAAAAGCTGCGTGAGGTCACTGGCCTGGGTCTGGCCCGGGCCGAATATCTGATGGATCCGACCCAGAACAATGATGTCTTTGTCGAGGTTTCGAGTCTGCTGAAAACCTCGGCGGTCAGCCTGGCCAAGATTGCCAATGACCTGCGCCTGCTGGCCTCGGGGCCCAGGGCAGGCCTCGGTGAAATACACCTGCCTGCCTTGCAGTCGGGTTCTTCGATCATGCCGGGCAAGGTCAATCCCGTCCTGCCCGAAGCCGTAAACCAGGTCGCCTACCAGGTGATGGCCAATGACCTGGCCATCACTCTGGCTGCCCAGGCCGGCCAGCTCGAGCTCAATGCTTTCCTGCCCCTGATCGCCCATAACCTCCTGCAAATGCTCGATCTGCTCGACCATGTCGTGCCCTTGTTTGTCGACAAATGCATCACCGGCATCACTGCCGACGAAAAGCGCTGCCGCGAGCTGCTCGAGCGTTCAACGGTACTCGTCACGGCCTTGACCGGCGCCCTTGGCTATGACCAGGCCGCCGAGATTGCTGCCGAAAGCCTGGCCAGTGGCGACACTGTCCGCACGCTCCTGGTCAGGCATGGTTTATTGACCCCCGAGCAGCTCGACACGATCCTGGTTCCTGAAACCATGACCAGCCCGGGAATCCCGGGCCAACGCAAATAAACTGGAGGCCCCTGACATGTCCATGAATAATACCCCGCTGGCCAACCGTCTGGCAATTTCCATTTTCGGCAAACGAAATGCTGGCAAATCATCTCTGATCAATGCCCTGACCGGGCAGAATTTTGCCATCATATCACCGGTGGCTGGCACCACGACCGATCCGGTGCACAAAACGATGGAGCTGCTGCCGATCGGCCCGGTCGTGATCACGGACACAGCCGGCCTGGACGATGTCGGCGAACTGGGGGCGCTCCGGATCGAGAAGACCTATGAGGTGCTCCGGAAGACACATCTGGCCATCGTGGTGGTCAGTGCTGAGGCCGGATTGACCGATTTCGAGCATGATTTCCTGGCTGATCTGAAAAAGCGGCAGACACCGACCGTCGTTGTGTTCAATAAGACCGACCTCAGTCCGATGTCGGAGGACCATTTCAAGGCGCAGAAAAGGGACCTCGCCCTGCCAGCAGTGCGGGTCAGCGCCGCCACCGGCGAAGGGATTGGTGCCCTCAAGGAATTGATCATTGAAAATGCCCGGTTTGATGAGGAGGAGCTCGGTCTGGTCGGCGATCTCGTCCGGCCAGGTGAAATAGCCGTCCTGGTCACGCCAATCGACAAGGCCGCCCCCAAGGGCCGCCTGATCCTGCCGCAGCAGCAGGTGATCCGTGATTTGCTGGAAATCGATGCGATCGCGATGATCACCAAAGAGCATGAGCTCAAACAGACGCTGGAAAGCCTCAGGCAAAAACCGGCGATCGTGATCACCGATTCCCAGGCCTTTATGAAAGTATCGGCGGATACACCGGCAGATATCCCGATGACCTCATTTTCGATCCTCTTTGCCCGCCAGAAAGGCGACCTGGCACCCATGGTGGAGGGATTGCGCCGGATCGAAAAGCTGACCCCACAGGACAAAGTCCTGATTGTCGAAGGCTGCACCCACCATCGCCAGTCAGACGATATCGGCACAGTCAAGATCCCGCGCTGGATCCGCCAGATCGTCGGCGGCGATGTCCAGTTTGAATGGGCCTCCGGTGTGCAATATCCCAAAAACATCAGCGATTATGCCGTGATTGTCCATTGTGGCGGCTGCATGCTCAACCGCAAGGAAATGCAGTACCGGATCGCGCTGGCGCGTGAGCACGGGGTGGCGATCACCAATTATGGCATGCTCATCGCCTATACCATGGGGATCCTGCCGCGCGCACTGAAGCCCTTCCCTGCTGCGATGCTGGCCCTGGAGGAAG
>CAZCMX010000006.1:31052-61421 GCA_964499985.1 uncultured Mageeibacillus sp. | reverse complement strand
TTCCGCCAGAACCTCCTCGGCAAACGTGTCGACTACTCCGGCCGTTCGGTTATCGTCGTCGGTCCGGAACTCAAGCTGCACCAGTGCGGCCTGCCCAAGGAAATGGCACTCGAGCTGTTCAAGCCGTTTGTCATGAAGAAAATCGTCCAGGCCGGCCATGCCCACAATATCAAGACCGCCCGCCGTCTGGTCGACCGGGCCAATGACCTCGTCTGGGACACCCTCGAAGAAGTCATCAAGGACCATCCCGTCCTCCTGAACCGCGCCCCCACCTTGCACCGCCTCGGCATCCAGGCTTTCGAGCCGGTCCTGGTCGAAGGCCGCGCAATCAAGCTGCATCCGCTGGTCTGTACGGCCTACAATGCCGACTTCGACGGTGACCAGATGGCCGTCCATGTGCCGCTGTCTGCCGAAGCGCAGGCCGAGGCCCGCTTCCTGATGCTCTCCGCCAACAACCTCCTGAAACCGCAGGACGGCAAACCGGTCACGGTACCGACCCAGGACATGGTCATGGGCTGCTATTACCTGACCATTGCCAAGGAAGGCGCCAAGGGTGAGGGCAAGGTCTTCTCCAGCGTCGACGAGGCCGTCATGGCCTATGACGAGCGCGAGCTGGAGCTGCATGCCAAGATCAAGGTCCGCCGCACGATGGTGGTCGATGGCACTGAACAGGCAGCCATGATTGACTCCACCCTGGGCCGGATCATTTTCAACGAAATCATTCCGCAGGACCTCGGCTATGTCGACCGCACCCTGCCGGAGAACCAGTTCAAACTGGAATGCGATTTCCTGGCGGGCAAGAAGGAGCTCGGTGTGATCATCGAGCGCTGTGTCCGCACCCATGGCATCACGGAAACCGCGATCATCCTTGACAAGATCAAGGCCCTCGGCTATCGCTATTCGACCCGCGGCGGCATTTCAATCGGCATTTTCGACATGATCGTGCCGGACGTCAAGAAGAAGCATATCGAGGAAGCCGAAGCCAAGGTTGAGTTCATCAGAAAGCAGCACCAGCGCGGCCTTTTGAACGAAGATGGCCGTTACAAGGCTGTCGTCGAGATCTGGCGCAAGACCACGGACACCATCACGGACGCCCTGAAGGCCAGCCTGTCCCAGTTCAACCCGGTCTACATGATGTCGCAGTCCGGTGCCCGCGGTAATATCAACCAGATCAAGCAGCTGGCCGGTATGCGCGGCAATATGTCCGACACCTCCGGTAAGACGATCGAAATCCCGATCAAGTCCAACCTGCGTGAAGGCATGAACGTGCTCGAATTCTTCATCTCCTCGCATGGTGCCCGCAAGGCGCTGTCCGATACGGCTCTGAAGACCGCTGACTCCGGTTACCTGACCCGCCGTCTCGTCGACGTGGCCCAGGATGTCATCATCCGCGAAGTCGACTGTGGCACGGAAGAATATGTCAATGTCCGGGCCGTCACGGTCGGTGGCGGCAGCAAATCCAAGCGGGTCGTCAAGTCCCTCGAAGACCGCATCGTCGGCCGCTATGCTGCCCTCGAAGTCGTCCATCCGGAAACCGGTGATGTGCTGGTCGGAAAGAACGGCCTGATCACCGAGAAAATTGCCGCCGAAATCGTCAAGAGCGGCCTGACCAAGGTCCCGATCCGCTCCGTCCTGACCTGCAATGCCCGCATCGGTGTCTGTGCCCATTGCTATGGCCTCAACCTGGCAACCGGCGAGCCGGCTGTCGGCGGTGAAGCGGTCGGCATCATGGCGGCCCAGTCGATCGGTGAGCCTGGCACCCAGCTGACCATGCGTACCTTCCATACCGGTGGTATCGCTTCCGGTGATGACATCACCCAGGGTCTGCCGCGTGTCGAAGAACTCTTCGAAGCCAGAAAGCCCAAGGGCCAGGCGATCATCACGGATATTGCCGGTGTGGTCAAAGTCGAGGAGACCGCCAAGCGCAAGCGTGATGTCACGATCACCGCTGCCGATGGCGAAACCAAGGTCTACACCATCCCGCTTTCAGCCCCGCTGATCGTCAATACCGGCGACACCCTCGAGGCCGGCGACCAGATCACCGACGGTTCCCTCAATCCGCATGACATCATGCGCATCAAGGGCGTTTCCGGTGTCCAGCGCTACATCATCCGCGAGGTTCTCAAGGTCTACAAGAACAACGGTGTTGAAATCAATGACAAGCATATCGAAATCATCACCCGCCAGATGATGCGCAAAATCCGTATCGATGATCCGGGCGAAACCGAATTGATGACCGGCAGCATGGTCGACATGTTCGAATTCATGCGTGAGAATGACCGCGTCATTGCGATCGGCCAGACTCCGGCCAGCGGCAAGCGTGTCCTGCTCGGTATCACCAAGGCCTCACTGGCCACCGATTCCTTCCTGTCAGCGGCCTCCTTCCAGGAGACCACGCGCGTCCTCACCGATGCGGCCGTCAAGGGCAAGATCGATCCGCTGCTGGGCCTGAAGGAAAACGTCATCATCGGCAAGCTGATCCCGGCGGGTACCGGCATGGCCCGTTACCGCAACATCACCCCGGTGCCAGTCATCGAAGCGAATCTCGGCCTGCTCGAAGGCCGGACCGAGTAAGTCGCCAGATTTCATTCGGTACATCAGCGACAATCCCCTGACAGCAGTCAAAAGCCGCCTCGATCCCTTTGGGGAAAGAGGCGGCTTTTTCTCTTCTGAGGGGATTCACAATCAGGCCGGTGATGGCCAGGGCCTCAGGCTCGGTAGCCCGGCAATAAGGGCTCAGCTGCCAGGCGAATAACCTGCTTCGGGATTGCGCTCTGCGACCAAGGGCACTTGTTCCGAGCGCGGGGTATAGGGCTGAAGGTCGTCAAATTTGACAGGGCGGACCTGCTTGATGATGCCATATTTGATCCCGGATTCAAAGGGCAGCTCAAAATCGGAATTGCCCAGCAAATAATCCACCGAGACGCCTAGTCTGGACGCCAGGCCGATCAGGACCAAAGGCCCTGGAACGCGCTTGTCATTTTCATAATTAGCCAGCGTACCACGTGACATGGACAGGAATTCGGCCATTTTGCCCTGGCTCAGGTCCCGCCGCACGCGCAGCTCGATCAAGCGCCTGGCAAAAGGACTTCTGGTATAATCGATCACTTCATCCTCCTTGCTTGAGCCCCGCGAGGCGAATATTCTCGATCCGGTCCGTCCAGCCCAGAGAGGCACTGGCCAGAGGAAAGGCATTGGGGTTGATCGTCAGCTGGGACAAGCGCCGGCTGTAAAAAACGACCCGGTCCTCACTGGCCCCCGGCCAGGCATTGGCCTGGCTGATCGACTGATGGCCTGGCTGGACCGAAAGCAAGCGGGTGCCGGCTGGCAACTGTTCATCGGCCGGGGCAGGAATCACCATCAGGTCATAGCGTTTTTCCAGAGCCCGGCTGGCCAGGTCGGGCCAGTCACAGGACTCAAAATTGATCTGGAGCCCGAGAGCGGCCAGAGGGGCCAGTGACGTTCTGGCATCGGCGAGGTAAACCGCCGCACTGGCCTGGTCGATCCCCCGGTAATAGGGGCAGACCAAGGGTTCCTTGGCCTGGTCTGCCAGCAGACTGACCTGGGCATCATCGAGCGGCTGACCGGAGAGCGCCAGCAAAAGTGCCTGGCCCAGGCGGGTCTCATCTTGAGCTTCCGCCAGATTGTCCGGCCGATTGACCAGGACATATGCCCGGGTGCTGGGGAAAACCTGTGCCCGGTAGCCGGGCAGGTTATCGAGCCGCTCTTTGCTGCGGGCATTCCAGTAACTGTAGGTGATATCGATTGCACCGGCCTGCAGCAAGTCAAACTGATCGGCGGAATCGACCGGTTGAAATTCGATGGTCTTGAGGGCTCCGGCAAATCCGGGGCGCAGCTCCAGGATGGCGGTGCCATCGGCCAGGGACTGAAGGCGATAGGCGCCGCTGCCTTCCGGCCAGGGGGAGGCCTGGCCCAGCTCAAATACCCGGGCCAGATCTGCCGGATAAGCATGTTTCTGGAGGATACCGACGGTAAACCAGGCAGGATCTGGTTCTGTCACCCAGTCAGCCAGCTGGAAGGTCACCTGGAGCGGGTTGTCCACAACAATGCCTGTGATGCCGGCCAGCCAGGCCTTGAGTGGACCGTCATAGGACCCGGATAAGATCAGCTGGTATGTCCAGGCGACATCTGATGCATTCAGGACACTGCCGTCCGTAAAGACATGGTCATCCCGCAAGGTGAAGGTCAGTTGGTGGGTGGCTGGGTCAAAGGACTGTCCGGATGCCAGCTCAAACTCCACTTGGCCGCTGGGACCGGTTTGCAGCAGGGTTTCAAAAATCAGGGCAGCAGCATCGCGCTCTTCCAGATTGCCCTGATAAAGGGGATTGATCTGCTGGACGGGATTTTCACAACCAACGATCAGATGGTTGCCCCGGGAAAGAGCAGCAGATGGGATCGCTGCCAGACCGGATGGATTTTCCGGAGTAACCGGCAGGGTTGTGGCCACGGTTTCAGTTGCAGCAGGAAGACTCGCCTCGGCCAGGCTTCTGATCTGCCACTGGCGGACGACCCAGGCCAGGGTCAGCAAAATGAGCAAACCGGCCACCAGGGCAAAACCCAGGAGCATATGATGAACTGGGCTCAGGGGCTCGCGAGGCTGTATGGGCCTGACCCCGGCCGGGCCGGGCCGGGCTTTGGCAGGTGGACGATCGGATTTCAACCAGAAGGGCTCCTTTGCTGAGTCTGGAATTCACTTGGCGATTAATTTTTCTATTATATCACAGACCTTGCTTTGATTCGGGCAGGTCAGAACTTGAAAAAGCAAAGGATCGCGCTATAATATTGTCAAAGATAGTCAAAGTCAAATGATGACTGTTCAGAGCAATCCAGGAGGTGATGGGCATGGCGAAAATCAGTGACCTGGTCGAAGCGTTGATCAAACAACTGATTGAACAGAATAATGGGGTGATCGAAATTACCCGCAGCGAGCTGGCTGACCGGGTCAACTGTGTGCCGTCCCAGATCAACTATGTCTTGTCGACCCGGTTCACCAATGGGCAAGGGTATCTTGTGGAAAGCCGGCGCGGTGGCGGCGGCTGGATCCGGATCCGCCGGGTGGCCCTGGATACACCGACCAGTTATCTCATGCATACGATCAATGCCCTGGGTGAGCAGATGTCCGAACACCAGGCCGATGTGCTGATCCGCAATTTCCAGGACTACAACATCATAGCCCCTGTGGTCGCCAGGGTCCTGCGGGCAACCACATCCGACCAGGCCCTGCGCATTGTGGCGGCAGACCTGCGGGACCAGGTCCGCATGACCCTGTTCAAGAATGCCCTGGCCAGCCTGATCGTTTCGCCAGTCTGATCCGGACCAAGGAGGTATGCAGATGATCTGTGAACGTTGCCACCAGCGCGAGGCCACCATCCACCTGTCCCAGACACATAATGGACAGACGGTCGAGCAGCACCTGTGTGAAAGCTGTGCCAAGGAAATGGGCCTGGAAAGCAACCTTGAATCGATGTTCGATAGTTTTTTCAACCAGTCCGTTTTTGGCTCGTCCATTTTCAATACGACCGGCGGCATTCCGGTTTTTGGCAAACCGGTCCAGCGGAACCTGGTCTGTCCCAATTGCGGCCTGACTTTTGACGAATTCCGCAGCCAGGGACTGTTTGGCTGTGCCAAGTGCTATGAAGCGTTTGCGGACCGGCTTGATCCGGTCTTCCGCCGGGTCCAGGGCGGCACCCGCCATGTCGGACATAAGCTGCTGGAAAATCCGCAGGTCCAGGAAAAGAAACTGCTCGAAAGCCGGATCACGGAATTGCGCAAGGAGCTGTCCCAGGCTGTCAAAGAGGAAAACTACGAAAAGGCGGCCCGGCTCCGGGATGAGATCAGAAATCTCGAAGCCCGCGACGCCGAGCAGGAAGGGGGCAGCAAGGAATGAGCTGGTATATTGACCAGGGACCAGACAGTGACGTCATCATTTCCAGCCGGATCCGCCTGGCCAGGAACCTGACGGACTTCCCCTTCCCGCACCGGATGGATACCCGTCAGGCAGGCCAGGTCGCTGAAGCAGTGATCAAGGCATTCCTGGATGAAGATCCCGAGCGGCTGCATGGCTTTTTAAACATTGACCTCGAGTCTCTCGGCGAGATCGACCGCCTGGCTCTGGTGGAAAAGCATCTGGTGAGTGAAGACCTGGCCAAGCCGGGCAAGCATCACCGGGTCATCATCAGCCGGGATGAGGCCTTGTCGATCATGATCAATGAAGAAGACCATATCCGGATCCAGGCGATGAAGGCCGGTCTCGACCTGGCTGGTGCCTATGCCCTGGCTGCCGAGGCTTCCCGCCGGTTCGAGGGCCAGCTCAGTGTCGCCTACAGCGACCCCTATGGTTTCCTGACGGCTTGTCCGACCAATACGGGAACCGGCATGCGGGCTTCGGCCATGGCCCATCTGCCGGGCCTGGTGATGACAGGCAAGATCCGGACCATCGTCGACAGCCTGGGCAAGATGAGCTTTGCGGTCCGTGGCTATTATGGCGAGGGCAGCAAAAGCCAGGGGAATGTGTTCCAGATTTCCAACCAGCTGACGCTTGGCTTGTCGGAGGAGGACTTGATCACGGACCTTCGCCGCATGCTGGGCCAGTTGATCGAGCAGGAGCGCAAGGCGCGGCAGGCGGTATTCAAATCCCGCCGCCTGTTTGTCGAAGACAAGGTGATGCGGTCCTATGGCCTGCTGCAGCAGGTGCGCCTGATTTCCGCCGAAGAGGCCCTGGGCCTGATCTCTGATCTGCGCCTTGGCCTGGCCCTCGGCCTGATCCAGGGATATTCCGAGCCTGATATCAACCGGCTCGTGGCCTCGCTGGGGCCCGCCAGCATCCAGAAAAGCCACGGTCAGCCGATGAATCCAGAAGAACGAGATGCCGCAAGGGCTGAGGCCATCCGCAGCCTGATGCGAAACAATGGAGGTATTCAACCATGATGATGCGATTTTCCGAACGAATGGGTGCGGTCCTGGGCACCGCCTACCAACTCTCCCAAGCCTATAAGCTGAGCTATATCGGTACCGAGCACCTGTTGGCCGGCCTGATCGCTGAGGGCAGTGGCGCCTGCTATGAGGCTCTGGTTTCGGGCGGCCTGAGCTCGGATATCATCCGGGAGGCCCTGATCCAGCTGACTGGCCGTGAGCCGGAGGAGGTCGAACTCAAGGGTGAGATCGACGGGGACAAGATCATGAACATGTTCACGCCACGGACCCGCCGGGTGGTCGACCTGGCGGCGATGGCTGCCCGCAACCGGCCCGGTGCCGCGGCCAATGTCATCGAGCCGGAGCATCTTTTACTCGGTATTCTCAATGAAGGCGAGAGTGTCGCCATGCGCATCCTCAAGGCTGCCAATGTCGATGCCAAGACTCTGGCCCGCGAGGTGACAGAGGCCCTGGCCGAAATGGCTGCCAGCGGAACCGGTGACACCGGGGAACCCAACCCGAAGGGTGAGGGTGCGTCCGGCGATCCTGACCTCGAGGAAATCAATGCCACCTTGCGTGGTGAATCCGACAAGAGCAGTGGCAAGGGCAAGAAAAAATCCAGCACGCCCACCCTGGACAAATTCAGCCGCGACCTGACCCAAATGGCGCGCGACGGCAAATTTGACCCGATCATCGGCCGCCAGGAGGAGATGGACCGGGTCATGCAGATCCTGTGCCGGCGGACCAAGAACAACCCCTGCCTGATCGGCGAACCGGGCGTTGGCAAATCTGCGATCGCCGAGGGCCTGGCCCAGCGGGTCATTGCCGGTGAGATTCCAGAGCCGCTGCAGGGCAAGCGGATCGTCTCGCTCGACATGGCCGGGATGCTGGCGGGCAGCAAGTACCGTGGCGAGTTCGAGGAACGCCTGAAAAAGGGTCTCGAAGAGGCCATCAACAGTGAAAATGTCATCTTGTTCATCGATGAGCTGCATACGATCATCGGTGCGGGTGGTGCCGAAGGGGCGATGGATGCGGCCAATATCCTGAAGCCGATGCTCTCGCGCGGCGAACTGCAGATCATCGGTGCGACGACGATCGATGAATACAGAAAATACATCGAAAAGGACAAAGCTCTCGAACGGCGCTTCCAGCCAGTCACCGTCGGTGAACCGACCCCGGAGGAGACGGTCCTGATTCTCAGGGGCCTGCGGGAGAAATACGAAGCGCACCACAATGTCCGCATCACCGATGAGGCGATCGAGACAGCCGTTACCCTGTCAACCCGATATATCCAGGACCGCTTCCTGCCCGACAAGGCGATCGACCTGATCGACGAGGCGGCGTCCAAGCTGCGCCTGTCCCGCAATAGCCAGCCGGATAGCACCATTGAGCTGGAAAAGCGGCTGGCCGAGCTGGCCGACCGTAAAAAGGAAGCCGCCGACCGGGAGGCCTTTGAGGAGGCGGCAGCCCTGCGCAAGGAGGAGCTGGCCCTCCAGGCCGAGATCGAGCAGAAGAAGGCTCATTTTGAACAGGAGGAACGCGAGATCCACCGGGTTCTGCATGCCGATATGATCGCCGATGTGGTTGCGGCCTGGACCAAGATCCCGGTGCGCAAGCTGACCGAAGATGACAATGAAAGGCTCAAGAACCTGGAAGCCGAGATCACCCGGCGGGTCATCGGCCAGGATGCGGCGGTCCATGCCGTGGCCAAGGCCATCCGCCGCGGCCGCCTTGGCCTCAAGGACCCCAAGCGTCCGACTGGATCGTTCATTTTCCTTGGCACGACTGGTGTCGGCAAGACCGAACTGGCCCGCGCGCTCGCTGAGGTCATGTTTGGCGATGAAAATGCGATGATCCGGATCGACATGTCTGAATACATGGAGAAATTCGATGTTTCCAAGCTGATTGGCTCACCGCCAGGCTATGTCGGTTATGAAGAAGGCGGCCAGCTGACCGAGAAGGTCCGCCGCCGTCCCTACTCCGTTGTCCTGTTTGATGAGATCGAGAAAGCACACCCGGATGTGTTCAATGCCCTGCTCCAGATCCTCGAAGATGGCCGTCTGACCGATGGCCAGGGCCGTACGATCAATTTCCGCAATACGATCATCATCATGACCTCCAATATCGGGGCCCGTCTGCTGACGAGCTCAGGCGGTCGCCGGATCGGCTTTGAGGTGGGTGGCAGCAAGACCGAGGATGACAAGGAAAATGGCCATCTCTATGGCGGCAAGACCTATTCGGAAGCCCGCCAGATGGTCATGGATGAATTGAAGAAAACGTTCAACCCCGAATTCGTCAACCGGGTCGACGAAATCATTTTCTTCCATATGCTCACCAGAGAAGACATGCTCAAGATTGTCGAGATCATGCTCCGGAGCCTCAAGAAGCGCGTGGCTGAGGTCGGACTTGATATTTCGGTCACTGACGCAGCCAAACAACTCCTGGCGGGCAAGGGCTATGATCCGATGTACGGGGCGCGGCCGCTGCGCCGCTTGATCCAGTCGATGGTCGAGGACCAGTTCTCCGAGGCCATGCTCGATGGAGTCGTCCATGCCGGTGGCAAGGCGATCGTCGATGCCGCAGAGGACAAGATTGTCATCCGGGGTGACGGCCCGGTGCCGGAAGTGCCGGCGGACGGAGAAGCCTGATGGATCTGGAGACCACGTTTCACCAGGTGCTGGCCCAATGCCCAGTCTGCCTCAATGAAGACACGCTGACGATCTGGGACATGATCGATGCCAGTACAGATCCGGACCTCAAAGAAAAGCTGCTGCGCAAGACGCTGCAGTCGCTGGACTGCCGCAATTGCGGCAATGCGACTTTGATCGCCTCGCCTTTGACCTACCTGGACCCGGACCATGGCCTGCTCATCGAATGCCGGCCCGACCTTGATCCAGCTGAACTGGAAAACCGCCTCGGCCAGCTCCGGCAAGATCCGGAGCTGGCCGGGGAGCTGGCTGGCGATTCCTGCCTGCGTCTGGTTGCGTCGATGAATGACCTGATCGAAAAAATCCATGCCCGGGAGCAACAGCTGGATGACCGGGTGCTGGAGATCGTCAAACTGGCCGTGCTGCGGCACGGATCTGGCGAGACAGCCATCGCTGAATTGCGCTTTGTTCGCGCCGGGGCAGATGAACTCCATTTTGTACTCAGGAATGACGAAGGCTGGTTCCAGTATGCCTTGCCCGCCCAGGCCTATGACAATGCGGCCCAGCTGCTGGACCGGCTGATCGATACCGGCCTATTGCCCGAGCTCGACAACGACCCATCGTTTATGCTCGTGGACCAGGCCTTTGCGGCCCGCTGCCTCGAGATCCTCACAGCGGCAGGGACTGCTCCAGAAGCAGAGTGAGCACCGGCAGGGCCAGGCTGATGACCAGGCTGATCAGGGACGTAAAGACCACGATGACAAAGGTGACCAGGACAAAACAGCGGTTTTCGTCAAATCCGGTCAGCTGGCGGACGGCCAGATAGAGCACGAGCAAGGCAATCGCCAGACCGGCAGCCAGGGTCAAAAGGCTGGCGACCGGCACCTTGGTCAGCGAGAATAAAGCCAGGAGCTGGAACAGGGCCAGATAAAAGATCACCGGCACAAAGCTGACCGCAACCCGGTTCAGCGCATAGGCTGCCTTGAAGACATACTGCAAGGTCAGATGGGTGACCAGAATCAGAAGCCAGTCAAAAACCAGAGCGATACCGGCGCCCTGGATGAAGAGAAACAGCCCAGCCACGAAAGGATGGGCGGCCAATTGGATCTGAGTCAGCTGCAGCAGCAAATCAAGTGTGCCAAGCTGCTGGATGCGCAGCAAGGTCAGGCCGCCCAGACCGGCATGGATCAAAGTGAGCAGGAGGAGCCGGGAGGAGTTCTGGTATTGGACAGCCTGACGGATCGAATCGACCGGCCGGGTCAGATAGCGCAGATACTGGCTGATACCGGCCAGGAGGGCCATCGTGTCAACCGCCTTCCGCGGGCCTGGCCTGCCACCAGACGGAGCTTTCCAGCCAAAGGGAGGCTTTTTTTGTGCGTTTGCCCGCTGGCCGGCCGTTCTCTGGGCAGTGCCGGCTTTCGCAGCTGGCCCGGATTTCTGGGCTGTTCCGGCTTTCGAGGCTGTTCCGGACTTCTGGGAAGTCCCGGCAGTCCCCCGGTCTTGGCTGGCCTGACCTGGATTGGTGCTGCCCGCGGTGCGGGACCTGCAAGTGCATTTTTCGCCTGATGCCAATTCACGACCACAGTAGAAACAATAGCGAGCCATCCAGCAGGCAGCCTCCTGAAGCATTTTGGTTCAGATTACAGCAAATATGTTATCATAATGTGACCAAAGCAAGAACAATGTACCCGAAAAGTCTTGCCCCAGCCAAGGAGCAGCCATGACCATTCCTGAAAAACTTGCCGCATCATTCAGTCTGAAACCGGCCCAGGTGGACGGCATCATTGCCCTGCTGGATGACGGGGCGACGATCCCCTTCATAGCCCGCTATCGCAAAGAGGTGACGGGCAATCTCGATGATCAGATCCTGCGCACCTTTGCTGAGCAGCTGGAGTCGCAGCGCAACCTGGAGTCTCGCCGGACCGATATCCTCCGCCTGCTGACTGAGCAGGGCGTGACGGATCCGGCCGTCTTTTCCCAGGTGGCCACAGCGGATTCACTGACGCGGCTGGAGGACCTCTACCGTCCCTACCGTCCCAAACGCAAAACCCGCGCCTCCGTTGCCCGCGCCCTGGGTCTGGGTGACCTGGCCAATCTGGTCTGGGCTCAGAAAACATCGCTGGCCAGCCTGAAACAGCTGGCAGCCGCCAAAGCCGCGGAGGTTGCCGAGCTGGCCAATGCGGAGGCCGCTCTGGCTGGAGCCATGGATATCCTGGCTGAGCAGCTGTCCGACGACGCGGCGATCCGCTCAGCCCTGCGGGCCATGCTCTGGCGTGAGGGAGTCCTCCGCAGCAAGGCCCGAAAGAAAGAAGACAGCGTCTACCGCCAGTACTACGATTTTACAGAGCCAGTCAAACGCATCGCCGGCCATCGCATCCTGGCGATTGACCGGGGTGAGCGCGAGGAATTCCTGGCGGTTTCCCTGGAAATCCCGGACGGGCTCGCCCAGGAGACCTTGCTCAGGCAGGCCCTGCGGCCGCAGAGCACTTGCCCGGACCTGGTCCAGGCCATAGTGGCAGATGCCTGGAAACGGCTGCTGGCACCCTCGCTGGAAAACGAACTCCGGGGAGAACTGACCACCCGGGCGCAGGAGAAGGCGATCACCGTTTTTGCCGAAAATCTCAGGAGCCTTTTGATGGTACCACCGATTCGTGGCAAAACCGTACTCGGGCTGGACCCGGGCTATCGCAATGGCTGCAAGCTCGCGGTGGTTGATCCAACCGGCCGCCTGCTGACGACGGGTGTCATCTATCCGACTCCGCCGCAGAACCGCCTTGACGAAGCGGCGGCAACGATCCGCAAACTGGCCGGCCAGCATCAGATTGACCTGATCGCGATTGGCAATGGCACGGCATCGCGGGAAACCGAGCAATTTGTCCGGAACCTGGTCCAGAAGGATGCGCTGCCCGTGAGCTGTCTGGTGGTCAGTGAAGCAGGTGCTTCCGTCTACTCTGCCTCGCCCCGGGCGGCAGCCGAATTTCCGGATCTCGATGTCAATGTCCGCAGTGCCGTCTCGATTGCCCGGCGGGTCCAGGACCCGCTGGCCGAGCTGGTCAAGATCGAGCCGCAGGCGATCGGTGTCGGCCAGTACCAGCATGACATGAACCAGAAACGCCTGGCGGCGGCACTGGGCGGGGTCGTCGAGGCCTGCGTCAACGAGGTCGGTGTTGATCTCAATACAGCTTCACCGGCGCTTTTGGCCTATGTCGCTGGAATCAGTGCCTCGCTGGCCCAGTCCATCGTCGACTGGCGTGAGAAACACGGGGCCTTCCATTCGCGCCAGCAATTGCAGGAGGTTCCCCGCCTGGGCCCGCGGGCCTTTGAACAGGCAGCCGGCTTCCTCAGGATCCCCGGTGCGGCGGATCCGCTCGACAATACATCGGTCCATCCGGAAAGCTATGCCAAGGTCAGGTCGCTTTCCGGCCTGCTCAAGGTGCCTGTCTCACCGGAACTGGCAGCTCGAGCCCGGACGCTTGATCTGGCCCAGCTGGCAGACCAGCTGGGACTGGGTCTCTTCACCTTGACGGATATTCTCGACGCCCTGGCCCGGCCCGGGCGAGATCCGCGCGATGATTTGCCGCAGCCGCAGCTGGATCAGGAGATCCTGGATCTCAAGGATCTCAAGCCCGGCATGGTCATCCGTGGCGTGGTGCGTAATGTGGCCGATTTTGGCGCTTTTGTCGATCTTGGCCTGCATCAGGATGGCCTCGTCCATGTCTCCGAGCTGTCTGACCGCTTCGTCAAGGATCCCCTGACGGTCGTCCGGATCGGCCAGGCTGTGACTGTCCGGGTCCTCTCGGTCGATTTGGATCGCAAGCGGATTGCCCTGAGCATGAAGGGGATCAGCTGAGTGGCCAAATTCGTCGGAAATCCGGCCTTTTTTCCGTGAATCCGGGACTTGCCGGTCGATGCTTGCAGCCCTTATTGTTTAAGGGATAACCCTTTTTAGTGCCGCAGCCGACCGCTCTGTGGCCCCGACATCCGGCAGGAGGATCTTGATCGATGAAAGGTTATATCTGGAACAAGCCAATGGAGACTCTGGCCTATCAGGATCTGCGCCAGCTGCAGGGCCAGCGCCTGGTCGACTGTGTCCGGCGGATCTATGGAACGGTCCCTTTTTATACCGAGAAAATGCAGGCGGCCGGACTGGCGCCAGAAGATATTGCTTCGATCGATGATCTATGCAAGCTGCCCCTGACTGACAAGCAGGACTTGCGGGATAATTATCCGTTTGGCACCTTTGCAGTGCCCCTGTCCAAAATTGTCCGCGTCCATGCCTCTTCAGGCACCACCGGCAAGCAGAAGGTCGTGGGCTATACCCGGGAAGACATCGATCTCTGGGCGGAGTGCATGGCGCGTTCCCTGGCCATGACCGGCCTGACTGAAGAGGACTCGCTGCATATTGCCTATGGCTATGGCTTGTTCACCGGTGGCCTGGGCTTGCATTATGGTGCAGAGCGCCTGGGCGTGATGGTCATCCCGGCCTCGTCTGGCAATACCCGGCGCCAGCTCGACATCTTGCTCGATTTCCAGCCGTCGGCCCTCGCCTGTACGCCGAGCTATGCACTCCATCTGGCGGATGAGCTCGATGCCCATGGCATCAGTAAACACCAGCTCAACCTCAAGGTCGGGATTTTTGGCGCCGAACCGTGGACCCTGGAAATGAAGCGCCAGATCGAAGACCGGCTGGGCATTCGGGCCTTTGACATCTATGGCCTGTCCGAGACCCTGGGTCCGGGTGTGGCCATGAGCTGCGAGCACAGTGATCTCCTGCATATCCAGTCGGATCATTTCATCGCCGAGGTCATCGATCCGGACACCCATCAGGTACTGGGCGAAGGGGAGCTCGGTGAGCTGGTTTTCTCCAGTGTGACGAAAACGGGCACGCCCTTCCTGCGCTACAATACCCATGACCTGACCCGCCTCTACTATGAGCCCTGCTCCTGTGGCCGCACAACCGTGCGCATGGAGAAGGTCACCGGCCGGGCCGATGATATGCTGATCATCCGCGGTGTCAATGTCTTCCCGAGCCAGATCGAAGCGATCCTGCTCACCTATGGTGAACTCGAGCCGCACTATATGATCCTCGTCGACCGGATCAATAACCTGGACCGCATGGAGGTCCAGATCGAAATGACCAAAGCCTTCTTTTCCGACTCGGTCCGTGAAATTGAAACGATCGAACGTCGCCTGACTGCGGATATCCAGGCCACCTTGGGCATTTCCGCCAAAATCACCCTGGTCGAGCCCCGTTCACTGCCCCGCAGTGAAGGTAAGGCCAAACGGGTCATCGACAATCGCAAATTCTGACCCAAAGACAGGAGAGTGACCGCATGACCGCTGACCTGCCCACCCAAGACAAAGGCCAAAACCCGACCCGCATCGGTGTCGTTGGCCTGGGCCTGATCGGTGGCTCCCTGGCCAAGGCATTCGCAGGCCGGGCCAGAGCCCAGGTGGTCGGGATCGATCCCGACCCGGCAGTGATCGAAGCAGCCCTGGCCGATCAAGTCCTGGTCCAGGGGGGAATCATGCCCCTGCAGCATGAATCCCACCGGCCCAATGGGTCACAGCCCGCCCGTTCGATCATCACCGCCTTCAATTCCAGCCCTCACAAGACCCAACCCGTTGCCGGTCAGGCTGGCCCCGCCGGCGCCGGCCGGGAATCTGTTTTCCAGCTGCTGGCGGACTGCCAGGTGGTTTTCCTGTGTACACCACCGGCCACCATACCCGGGCTGGTCAGGCAGATCCGCCCCTGCTCCCAGGCCATACTGACCGACGTCGCCAGTGTCAAAAAACCCGTTCTGGACCTGATTGACGATGGCCGGTTTGTCGGCGGCCATCCCATGGCTGGTTCGGAAAAGCATGGCTATGCCAATGCGCGCGAGAACTTGTTCGAAAATGCCGCCTATGTCCTGTGCCTGCCGGATCGATCGTCACTGTCCGTCCTGGAATTCCGTCAGCTGGAACGCCTGGTCCAGTCAATCGGGGCTTCACCGATCAGCCTTGATCCCCAGGTCCATGACAAAGCAGTAGCGGCGGTCAGCCATTTGCCCCATGTTGCAGCGGCGGCTCTGTCTCTGCTGGCGGCCCGCCAGGGCGACAACAACCTGACCCGGCTGGCTGCCGGTGGTTTTCGCGACATCACCCGCATCGCATCTTCGGATGCCGGGCTATGGTCCCAGATCAGTCTCGAATCGAGCGACCAGCTGCTGCCCCTGATTGACGAATATATCGCCATTCTCCAGGAATTCCGTGATGAGCTGTCCAACCGGGAGCTCGACCATCTGCGCCAGTATTTTTTCCAGGCTGCCCAATACCGCGGTTCATTGCCCGTCGATGGCCGGGGGGCCTTGCTGACCCAAAGCATTCTCAATGTCTATATACCCGATGAGCCGGGTGTCCTCGGCAAGGTCACGACCCTTTTAGGCAACCATGCCATCAATATCACCAACCTGCGGATCCGGGAATTCCGCACCTATGAAGGTGGCAGCCTGCAGCTGCTGCTGCCGGACTCGGCCCAGGCAGCCCGTGCCGCATGGCTCCTCAAGGAGGCGGGTTATGAATGCGACTAGGACGGACTTGGGCACGCGGCTCCTCGGAGGCGGGTTATGAATGCGACTAGGACGGACTTGGGCACGCCTCCGGCCCGCTATGGCCTTTTAGGCTATCCTCTCGGACATAGCCTGTCCCCCCAGATCCATCAGCGTCTGATGGCGCTGGCTGGTCTGGCGGGCACGTATGAACTGCTGGCAGTCCCGCCGGAGGAAATCACCCGCCGCCTGCCGGAATATCTGCAGGCTTTCGCAGGCCTGAATGTCACGATTCCGCACAAGCAGGTGGTCAAGGCCAGCCTGGAGCGGATCGATCCCCTGGCCGAACAGATCGGGGCGGTCAATACCATTGCCTGCCCGGACCAGGGGCCGGTCACTGGCTACAATACGGACCTGGATGGTTTCCTCCGCGATGCACCGGAGCTGTCCGGCCGGCGGGTCCTGATCCTGGGTGCCGGCGGGGTCTGCCGGACTCTGGCTTTTGCGGCTGGTCTCCAGGGCGCCCGTCAGATCCGCTTCCTGGTCCGCCACCCGGAGAAGGCCCATCCGCTGGCTGAGACGATTGCGGCCGCTTTTCCGGCTTGTGCCGTGGATGTCACCGCTGAGGCCGGCAGCTGCTTTTCACCGGAGCAGCCCACCCCCTGGCCGGACCGCTGGGTCCTTCTCAATGGCACGCCCGCAGGCATGTGGCCGAAAACCGGCAGTGTGCCGGTGCTGGATGACCTGCTCGACCATGTCCAGGCGGTTTACGACACCATATACAACCCGTTTGCCACCCGGCTGGTGCTCAGGGCAAAAAGCCGCGGCATCCCGGCCAAGGGCGGCCTCGGCATGCTGGTCAGCCAGGCACTCCTGGCCCAGCAGATCTGGAATCCACAGGCGGCTTTCCCGGAGGATGCCAAGTCGGCAGTCCTGCAGGGCTTGACGGCCGAGATTTACCAACAGTCACCCCTGACTTTGGTCCTGATGGGCTTCATGGGCAGCGGCAAAAGCCGAGTTGGCCGGGAACTGTCGGAACGCACCGGCTGGCCCCTGGTCGACCTCGACCAGCAGGTCGAGCAACAGGCCGGCTGTACGATCCCGGAAATCTTTGCCCGGCAAGGAGAGCTCGCCTTCAGAGAACTGGAACAACAAGCACTTATGCAGGTTCTGTCCAACCACCGCTGCCAGATCCTGGCCACTGGTGGCGGCGCGCTGATGAGCGAAGCTGCCCAGACCATCCTGTACAGCCAGCCGGCCCTGGTCATCTATCTCGATGCCAGCCTCAAAACGATCGAGCAGCGCGTCGGGGATGGCTCAGGCCGGCCACTGATCGCCGGACCGGAAAGAGCCCGCCTGGTCCAGCTGTACGAAAGACGCCGCCCCATCTACGACCGCCTGGCCGATCTGGTGGTCAATGCCGACCGGCCCCTGGCCGAAAAACTGGAACAGATCATGTCCACATTTGGACTTGGAGGAGAAAACCAATGATTTTGATTTTAAAGCCTGGGATCACCCGTGACAAAGTGGATGACCTGTGCAACTGGCTGCAGACGACCTACGGCGTCCAGACCAGTCCGATCTATGGCCAGGGCACGACCATTGTCGGCCTGGTGGGTGACACATCCAGCATTGAAATGGATGCCCTCGAGCAAATTGACGATGTCGAGCGAGTGATGAAGGTCCAGGAGCCCTATAAACGGGCCAACCGCAAATTCCATCCCGATAATTCGATCATCGACATCCATGGGGTCAAGGTCGGTGAGAAACGGATCGTTGTGGCGGCTGGCCCCTGCTCCGTTGAATCTGAAGACCAGATCCGCCTGGTGGCCGAACAGGTCCAGGCCGCGGGCGCCTTGCTGCTGCGTGGCGGCGCCTTCAAGCCGCGCACCTCACCCTATGCCTTCCAGGGGCTGAAGGCGGAAGGCCTGATGTACATGAAGCGGGCCCGCCAGGTCACTGGCCTGCCGGTTGTGTCAGAGATCACCAATCCCTCGCAGCTGGAGCTGTTCATGGAATTTGTCGACATGATCCAGGTCGGCACGCGCAATATGCAGAATTTTGAACTGCTCAAGGAGCTCGGCCGGGTTAAAAAGCCCATCCTGCTCAAACGGGGCTTTGCCAATACCGTCGATGAACTCCTGATGTCTGCTGAATACATCATGAGCGGTGGCAACCAGAACGTCATCTTGTGCGAGCGCGGGATCCGCACCTTTGAAACCAGCACCCGCAATACCCTCGATATCAGCGCGATTCCAGTTTTGAAAAGCAAAACCCACCTGCCGGTCTTTGTCGATCCGAGCCATGCCGGCGGCATCGCCTGGCTGGTCGAACCGCTGGCCAAGGCGGCGATCGTCGCCGGCGCCGATGGCCTGATCATCGAAGTCCACAATGACCCCAAGCATGCCCTCTCAGACGGGCCGCAATCTCTGACCCCGGAAGCCTTTGCCGACCTGATGGGCCGCCTGCGCCCCGTGGCCGAGGCTGTCGGCCGGACCATCTGATTGGACCAACCGATCTCAAATCCCCAATAACTAGGAGGTGCCTCATATGCCAGAACTACTTGCCAGTACAACCAGTGGCGACTATCCGGTCCTGATCAAGAATGGTGCCCTGGCCAGCATCGGCCATCTGGCCAGCGAAGCGGTCGTCGGCCGCAAGGCCTTCATTGTCAGCGATGACACCGTATATCCGCTCTATTTCGAACCGGTTGCCAAGTCGCTGCGGGCGGCTGGATTTACCGTCTCAGGGTATGCCTTTGCAGCTGGGGAAGGCTCGAAAACCCCGGCGACCCTGCTCGAGCTTTACAGCCAGTTCCACGCAGCCGGATTGTCGCGCTCGGACCTGATCGTCGCCCTGGGTGGCGGCGTGGTCGGCGATGTCACCGGTTTCGCGGCGGCCACCTACCTGCGGGGCGTGCCGCTGTTCCAGGTCCCAACAACCCTGCTGGCCCAGGTCGATTCCTCGATCGGTGGCAAAACCGCGATCGACCTGCCCTTCGGCAAAAATCTGGCAGGTGCCTTCTACCAGCCCAAGGCCGTCATCCTCGATCCGACGGTCCTGCGCACCCTGCCGCGCGGCCGCATGGCCGAGGGCATGGCCGAGGTCATCAAATACGGCCTGATCCGCGATCTGCAGCTCTTTCTCCAGATTGAAAGCCAGACCTATGACCTGGAATGGGTGCTTGAACGCTGTGTCCGGATCAAAACCACTGTGGTTGCTGCTGACGAACGGGACAGCGGCGAACGCATGCTGCTCAATTTTGGCCATACGGTCGGTCATGCCATCGAGAAAATCACCGGCTATACCGAGCTGTCCCATGGCGAGGCAGTGGCGATCGGTATGGTCGTTGCCTGCCAGATCGGTGAGAAAATCGGCCGCACCCCTGCCGGGACAGCCGACCGCCTGCGCCAGGTGCTGGCTCATTACCAGCTGCCCACGGAATGCCCGTGGCCTGCCAGCCTGCTGATGGGCGCGATCCATTCGGACAAGAAGCGCCTGGCCGGCAAGCTCTACTATGTCCTGCTCAAGCAAGTCGGTGAAGCCGTCCTCAATCCGATGGCGCCGGCAGAACTGGAAAAGGTCCTTGGTGAGGTGGTCGGCCATGGCTGATCGTCTCATCCAGCCAGGCCAGCTGCATGGCTCGCTCGTCCTGCCCCCGTCCAAGAGCGATGCCCATCGTGCCCTGATCTGTGCCGCTCTGGCCGGAGGGGAAAGCCGGGTCAAAGGGCTGGGTGCCCATCCATCCGAAGACATTCTGGCCACCCGCCGCTGCCTGCAGGCCCTGGGAACAGC
Source organism: uncultured Mageeibacillus sp. (assembly GCA_964499985.1). Lineage (GTDB taxonomy): Bacteria > Bacillota > Clostridia > Saccharofermentanales > UBA5734 > UBA5734. The sequence goes on along the minus strand of CAZCMX010000006.1, from coordinate 41,515 downwards.
GATCTTTGACCATCGCTCTGGCCAGGCTTCAGCCCAGACTGAGCTCACCCTGGACTGCCAGGAGTCGGGCACCACGTTGCGCCTGCTCATTCCCATTGCGGCAGCCTTGGGGGTGCCTGTCCGGTTCACCGGCCAGGGCCGCCTGCCCCAGCGCCCGCTACAGGAATACCAATCGATTTTCGCCGGCCATGGCGTGCTGCTGACGTACCCTGCCACCGGCAGCCTGCCGCTGGCCGTCCAGGGCCAGCTGACCCCGGGGGTTTTCAAAGTGCCCGGCCATGTCAGCTCGCAATACCTGTCTGGCTTGCTGCTGGCCCTGCCCCTGCTGAAGGGCGATTCGGAAATCATCCTGACTTCGCCCCTGGAGTCTGCCCCTTATGTCGAGATGACCCGGCGGACTCTGGGTGAATTCGGGGTTTCTGTGCAGACAACCATGACCGGGTACCAGATCACTGGCCACCAGACCTTCCTGCCCGTTGACTATACCGTTGAAAAGGACTTTTCCCAAGCGGCCTTCTGGCTGGTGGCCAATTACCTGGGCAGCGAAATCAAGCTGACCGGCCTGCCGGACCACTCCGCCCAGGGCGACCGGGCCATCCTGCCGATTCTGGCCAGTCTGGCCAGACACCAGCCGCAGGACCCGGCATTTCTCATCGATGCGGCCCAGATTCCGGACCTGGTCCCCGTCCTGGCCGTGGCTGCCAGCCTGACACCGGGCCAGACCCGGATCGTCAATGCAGCCCGCCTCCGCCTCAAGGAGAGCGACCGCCTGACCGTGACAGCCGATGTCCTGACGGCCATCGGCGCCCGGATCCGGGTCGAGGACGATAGCCTGGTTGTTGATGGCCAGCCGGTCTTGGCTGGCGGCCAGGCAGATTCGCATGGCGACCACCGCATTGCCATGGCTCTGGCCATAGCGGCCCTGAAAACCACCGGCGGGGTGACCATCGGCCATGCGGAGGCTGTCCGCAAATCCTATCCGGAATTTTTTACCGAATTTTCACGCCTCGGAGGTGTCTGCGATGAGCTCAACCTGGGGTAATCTCCTGGAAATCAGCGTTTTTGGCGAGTCCCATGGCCCGGGCATCGGCGTGGTGATCCAGGGTCTGCCCTCGGGACATGCCCTGGACCTTGAGGATATCCAGGCCTTCATGCGCCGCCGCGCGCCCGGCCAGACGGCCTGGTCGACGCCGCGCCAGGAAAAGGACGAACCCGAGATCCTGTCGGGCCTCTTCCAGGGCCGGACAACGGGAACTCCCCTGATGGCCGTGATTCGCAATACCGACACCCGTTCCGGCGACTATGGTGAACTGTCGGCCAAACCGCGGCCTGGCCATGCGGACTTGACCGGTCTGGCTCGCTATCTGGGCTTCAACGACCCGCGCGGCAGCGGCCACTTCTCCGGTCGCCTGACGGCCCCGCTGGTTTTCGCTGGGGCCGTCTGCCGCCAGATCCTGTTGACCCGGAAAATTGAAATCGTCTCTCATATCCTGGAAATTGCCGGTATCCGCGACCTGCCGGTGGACACTGCTGCCCCAGATCTGGACCTGCTCAGGCGCTTGCCGGCCAAGCCACTGCCAGTTCTGTCTGATACGGTCTCCGAGGCGATGCAGACTGCCGTGCTCGAGGCCAAGAACAATCTCGATTCGGTCGGTGGTATTGTCGAGAGCCTGATCGTGGGCTTGCCCGCCGGGCTGGGCGATCCGATTTTCGATGGCATCGAATCGCGCCTGGGCAGCATCCTGTTTGCCATCCCGGCCGTCAAGGGTGTCGAATTTGGCGATGGCTTTGCCATGGCCAAGCGGCGCGGGTCGACCAATAATGATTCACCCGTTTTCAAGGGCCAGTCGATCCGGTTTGCCACCAACCATGGTGGCGGCGTCGATGGCGGCATCAGCAATGGCATGCCGGTTGTCTTCAAAGTGGCTTTCAAGCCGACGGCCTCGATTGGCCGCGAACAGCCGACGATCAACCTGCGCACCCGGCAGGCGGACACGCTGGTCGTCCGGGGCCGCCATGATCCCTGCATCGTCACTCGGGCCGTTCCGGTGGTCGAAGCAGCCGCAGCCATTGCCACCTTGGACCTGCTGCTCGAGTTCGAAGGCCGGCTGCCCCTGGCCCAGAAGGTCAGTGCTGCCTCGGACCAGTCTGCCCAGCCAGCGACCGGCCCGGAAAGCGCCCAAGGCAAGGAGCTCGCCGATGCAGGATTTTGAGATGGACTGGACCAGCGGCCTCCGCGCGGCCACTACCGCTGTTTTCCGGCCCGATGCTTCGCCAATGGAATCTGCCCAGGCCAGGCCATTCAAAAGGCGCCTGCTCCTGATGAATGGACCGAATCTCAACCTTTTGGGCCGGCGTGACCCGGCCCAATACGGCAGCTTCACCCTCGCCGATGTCGAGTCACGCTCACGGGCGGCCGCGCATGCCACCGGCTTTGCCCTGGACTGTTTCCAGTCCAACCATGAGGGGGAGCTGGTCGACCTGATCCAGGCGGCATCCAGTCGGTATGCCGGGATCTTGCTCAATGCCGGGGCCCTGACCCATTACAGCTATGCCTTGCGCGATGCGATCGATGCCTGCCGGATTCCAGTGATGGAGATCCACATCTCGGATATCGCCAAGCGTGAGCCCTTCCGCCAGCTCTCCGTCATCCATCCGGTCTGTGCCGGCCAGGTCAAGGGACTCGGGCTGGATAGCTATCTCGTCGGTATTCAGGATCTGGCAGCCATCCTTGATCAAGGGGGGATTGACCATGAATGAACCGGTGAAGCCGGACCTGAGATCGCAGCCTTTGCCGGATCTTGGCCAGCTGCGCCAGCGGATCAATGCGATAGACAGCCAGCTTCTGGTTCTGTTCGCCGAGCGCATGGAGCTGGCTCGCGATGTGGCCCGGACCAAGGCCATCTCCGGGGCGGCAGTCTTTGACCCGCTCAGGGAAGACCAGATTGCGGCCAGCGCCCGCGACGCGGTCAAGGGTGCCGATGGCATCCGGGCGGAGAAATTGCTCAGGAGCCTGATGCGCCTGTCCCGCGGTGTCCAGTATGACCTGCTGCTGCCCCATGACCGCCATTTTGGCCTCGGCGCCCAAATCGCCGCTGCCCTGCCAGTCGAACCGGCCGTCAACCGCATCATCCACCAGGGCCGTGCAGCTTCCTATTCCGGCAAAGCCTGTACGATCCTGTTCCCGGGCCAGCCGGTGCGCAGTGTGCAGACTTTTGCCGAGGCTTGTCTGCTCGTGGCGCAAAATGAAGCGGATGTAGCCGTATTGCCCTTGGAAAATTCGACTGCCGGCAGTGTCGGTGACGTCTATATGCTGCTGCAAAGCCATGGCCTCTATATCTGGCGCTCTTACGACCTGCCAGTCCATCATCATCTGCTGGCGGTTCCGGGGGCCACACTCGATCAGATCCATACCGTGATTTCCCATCCCCAGGCCCTGGCCCAATGCTCGGATTTTATCCGCAGCCAGGGCTGGCATACCGTCGAATCCCTGAACACCGCCTTTGCCGCCGCCCAGATTGCCCAGGAAGGTGATCCGACCCGGGCGGCCATCGCTTCCCTGGAGGCTGCCCGCAGCAGCCATCTGCAAGTGCTGTCCGATGCGATCAGCAATAGCCGGGAGAACCTGACCCGCTTTGTCGTAGTCGGCCGCGAGCTGGTCATCACGCCCAGAGCCAACCGGCTCAGCCTGGTGCTGAAGACTCCGCATGCCAGTGGTTCACTGGCCTCCACCCTGGCCCTGTTCTCCGACCGCAACCTCAACTTGTCCAAGATCCATTCCCGGGCCAATCCCGCCGAGCCCTGGTCGTACCTGTTCGACCTCGATGTCGATTGTCCGGCCAACGATCCGCAAGCCCTGGCAACCTTGTACCAGTTGAGCCGGGAAATGAGCCATCTCCAGCTTTTGGGCTGGTATCCGGCCGATACCGGCTGCCAGCCGGCGGGTGACGAGTGAAAGAATCCTGAGCCTGGCTTGGGCCAGGGCCAGCCTCGCCTGACCTGCATCCACCGCATGAGGTAAGACAGATGATTGAACTGCAGCAAGTCAGCAAAAGCTATTCGGGCAAAATCCAGGCCGTCGACCATATTGACCTGTCTGTCCGGGATGGCGAGATTTTTGGTTTTCTCGGCCCGAACGGGGCCGGCAAGACCACAACGATCAAAATGATCACCGGGATTCTTGAACCAGACACCGGGACGATCCAGGTCAATGGCCATGACATCGTCCGCCAGCCTCTTCTGGCCAAGCGCTCGTTTGGCTTCGTCCCGGATGACCCGAACATCTTTCCCCGCCTGAAAGCGATCGAATACCTGCGCTTCATGGGCGAGATCTACCAGGTGGAGCCCAGCTTGCGCCGCCAGCGGATCAGCCAGCTGGCAGAACGCCTGGGCCTTCAGTCTGCCCTCGGCGACCGGATCCAGAGTTTTTCCCATGGCATGCGCCAGAAACTGGTGATCATTGGCGCCTTGCTGCATCAACCGGCCGTCTGGATCCTCGACGAACCCATGACTGGACTCGATCCCAAGGCCTCCTTCGAGCTCAAGGAAATGATGCGCGAGCATGTTGCAGCCGGCAAGACCGTCTTTTTCTCGACCCATGTCCTCGATGTCGCGGAGAAAATCTGCGACCGGGTGGCGATCATTGACCGCGGCAAGATCCTGATGTGCGGGACCTTGGCCGACCTACGGGCCCAGACAGCCGAAAATGCCTCCCTCGAGGAGATGTTCCTCAAGCTTGTCGAACAGGAGCCCGAGCTGGAAGGCCAGCCTGAGTCCGTCCGGCCAATGGCTGGTCCGAAACCGCGCTTTCCCTGGGGCAAACCATGAAAGCGGGACAATCCCTGCGGCGAACACTGCTCCTGGCCTGGGCGATTTTCCGCGGCAACAGCTTTGCCAATTTCTCCGGTGATGCCACAACCAGGCCGCGCAAGCTGAAAGGCCTGGGCAGCGTGGTGCTATTCCTTTTCCTGGCCGGCTATTTCGCCGTGTTGACCGGAGGGTCTGCCCTGGCTCTGTTCGATCTTCTGGCCCCCCTGCAGCTCGAGAGCCTTTTGCTCGGCCTGTATGCCAGCTCGGCCGTCCTGGTGGTCTTTCTCTTTGGGACTATGTATGTGCTCAGTGTGTTTTACTATGCGAGCGATGTCGACAAGCTCCTGCCCTTGCCCTTCCTGCCTGAGGAAGTCATCGGCGCCAAGTTCCTGGTGGTTGCCGCCTATGAATACCTGTTTGTGACTGGCGTCTTCCTGCCGCCGCTTCTGGTCTACGGTGTCAAGGACCAGGCCGGCTGGCCGTACTATCTGATCCTGGCTGGCGTCTATATCCTATTGCCTCTGGTGCCGCTGGCCTTATCGACGATCCTGACTCTCCTGATCATGCGTTTCACCCCTCTGACCAGAAACAAGGACCGCTTCAAGGCGGTGGCCGGCCTGCTTTTGCTCGGCATTTCGCTGGTTTTCTCGTATACCAGTGCCTCACTGAGCTCGCGCTCTGGGGCTGACCTGGCTGCCCTTTTCTCGGCCCGGGCTGAGCAGGCCGCACGCCTGACCACCACGGTGTTCCCCGGGACTGCCTTCGCTGTCGCCGCCCTGGCCCAGGCCAGCCAGGCGCCCTGGGCCGCAGCCGGCAATCTCGGCCTGCTGCTTGTCGTGTCCCTGGCGGCCCTGACTGCCATGCTGCTTCTGGGCCGCTGGCTCTATTTCAAGGGGGTGACCGGCCTGTCCACGGCGGCCAGCCAGCGCAGACGCCTGTCTGGCCGGGAAATGGACCGCCAGCTGGGAACAGCCAGCCACAGAAGCCCCCTGGCTGCCTTCTGGATCTATATGCAAAAGGATTACCGGATCCTGGTCCGGACGCCGATCTTTCTGATGAACAATGTCATCATGAATTTCCTCTGGCCGGTATTCCTGGCCATCCCCATCCTCGGCTCAGGCGGCCAGGACGAGGACATCCGCCGGCTGCAGCACCTCGTCGCGGGTCTGACCGATGGATCCGATCCCCAGGCTGCACCGGTTTTCCTGGCGATTATCTTTGGCCTGGTGGTCTTTGTCAACGGCACCAATGGCATTGCCGAAAGTGCTTTGTCCCGCGAAGGCAGCCAGTTCTATATCATGAAAATCGTGCCGATGAGCTATGGCCGCCAGATCGCAGCCAAGCTGGCGGTGGCCATGGCGCTGGGGCTTCTGGGCAGCGCCATCGGCCTGGTGGTGCTGCAGGTTTTCCTGCGCCTGCCCCTGTGGTTTTTTGCCCTTGCCCTGCTGCTGGTTCCGGGCGCCTTGCTGCTGCCCAATCTGGCCGGAATCATCTTCGAGCTATACTGGCCCAAATTACATTGGGACAACGAACAAAAGGCGGTCAAGCAAAACATGAACGTGCTGTATGGCATGGTGGCGGCCCTGCTGCTGGCAGCCCTGGCCATCGCTCCGGTCATCGTCTGCCAATTATCATTGCCGGTCGCCCTGGTCGTGTTGATTGTCCTGCCCCTGCTTTTGGCCTCCGGTCTGATGCTGTTGCTGCGCCGGCTGATTCCCGTCCGGATGCGCACCATCTCACCTTGATTTTCGGCCCCGGGGACGCGGGAAAGGTCGTGGCGGGGGTCCGGCCATGACCTTGCGCAGATCCCCAGCGGACCCACAAAGTTCTTGTGATGTCAGTTTTCAAATGATAGACTGATCACAATTTGACTTATTGGAGAAGGCTATGCAACATCAAACGGCTTTTGTTTTTGACCACCCATTGATCCAGCACAAGATTTCGATCTTGCGTGACAAATACACCAGCACCAAAGAGTTCCGCGAATTGGTCGAAGAATTGGCCATGCTGATGATCTACGAAGTGACCAAGGACCTGCCTTTGACACAGGCAGATATTGAAACTCCGATCGGCATGACCCGGGCCAGCTTTCTGACCAACCGGCCCATCGCGCTGGTGCCCATCCTGAGGGCTGGCCTCGGCATGGTGCCGGGTGTGCAAAAGCTGCTGCCCAATGCCAAAGTGGGGCATATCGGCTTGTATCGGGACCATGATACGCTCCAGCCGGTGGAATATTACTGCAAACTGCCGGAAAACATTGCCGAGAGCACCGTTTTTGTCCTCGACCCGATGCTGGCCACCGGCGCCAGTGCCGCCGCGGCTGTCCAGTTCCTGAAAGACCGCGGTTGCAAGAGCCTGAAGTTCATCAGCATCATCGCCGCCCAGGCCGGTGTTGATTTCCTGGCCAAAGCGCATCCGGATGTCCCGGTCTATTGCGCGGCTCTGGATGCCAGGCTGAATGATGCCGCCTATATTGTTCCTGGCCTGGGTGACGCCGGCGACCGGTTGTTCGGCACGAAGTAGCCTTCTTGAGATTGAACGCAAGATGACCCATGTAATTGCCCATATTCGTGCCATGTACCAGTCCCTTTCGGATTCGCAGAAGAAGGTGGCTGATTATGTACTCGACCATGCCGAAAAGGTGATGATCAGTTCGCTGGCTGATTTTGCCCAGGCTTGCCATGTCAGCGAACCCACGGTCATGAGGTTTCTGCGCAAGATCGGCTATGACTCCTATCAGATCTTCCGGGTGAATATCGCCCAGGAGCTTGCTGCCGACAAGAATGACAATTTTTACCTCGATATCACCCAAAACGATACCTTTACGGAAATTCGCGATAAAGTCCTTGGCCTGACTGCCCGCAGCCTGAATGACAGCGCGACGATCATTGACCCGGCCCAGCTGGACAAGCTGGTCAACCGGATTCTCAAAGCCAAGCGGATCTTCGTGATTGGCATGGGAGCCTCGGCAGCCCAGGCGATCGACTTGCACCATAAGCTGTTGCGCTTCGGTCTGGACTGCACATACAGTCATGACTCCCATATGATCAATATCGTTTGCACGGGCCTTGACCAGGACTGCCTGCTGATTGCCTTCACCCATTCCGGCGAAAGCAGGGAAATCCTTGATGGGATCAGTCTGGCCCGGGGAAATGGGGCGTATATTTCGGTCATCTGCAGCTACAAAAATTCCAGTGCGGTTGAGGCTGCCCATTGTGCCATCCTCAGTTCATCGATTGAAACGCAATTCCGCTCCGATTCGATGACCTCGAGGATCATCCAGTTTGCGATCATCGACATGATCTATGTTTCAGTCGTCATCAAAGGGACCCCTGCGATGAGAGACATCGTCAACCGGACACGGATCGCCGTTGCCCGGAACAAAACCTGACCACCGATTCGAATGCCCCATGATCCATGCCACCGACCGCTTTCCAGCCAGGAAGGCGGTTCTGTTTTTGTCTGCCAACTCGGGCTTGACAGGTGCGTAGTAAAGTTATATCCTTCGATAAAAATGGAGTAGTAATACTACCCAACAGAGAAGCGAAGCTGGAAAACATATTTTCGGGAGGGCCACAAATGAGTAAACTCAAACCGTTACTACTTGGAGATGCGATGATTCCAGTCAAAGGTTTCGTCCAGGCCTGGGACAAGTACCTGTCGTCCTACGGTGAGGTTGCCTTCAGCGCTGACTGGGAACCGGCCTGGGATAAGCTCCAGTATCGCCGGCTTGAAGTCGAGAAGAGGGGTCCGGAAATTGAACCCTGCGATCCTTTGATCCTGCAGCATGGATCGGATGCCAATATGCTGATGGGCCTGTTCGTGCCCGTCTCGTCGGCTGCCATGGCCGCCATGCCCAATTTGCGGATCGTTGGCGTTTCGAGAGCTGGCCTGGAAAATGTCAATGTTGAAGAAGCGACCAAGCGTGGCGTCCTGGTTTTCAATGTCATGGGGCGTAATGCCCATGCCGTTTCCGATTTCACCGTGGGGATGATGCTTTCCGAATGCCGCAACATCGCGCGCGCTCACCATTCGATCAAGAATGGCCAGTGGCGGAAAACCTTCGTCAACAGCGACTTTGTGCCTGAACTCGGTGGCAAGACGATTGGCCTGGTTGGCTTTGGCAATATCGGCAGCCTGGTCGCGAAAAAGCTGTCTGGGTTTGAAGTCAATCTTCTGGTTTATGATCCCTATACCCATCCGGACGTGATCCTGGAGGCTGGCTGCAAGCCCGCAAGTCTGGAGGAAATCTTCAAAACGTCCGATTTCGTTTCTCTCCACGCCCGTTTGACCGATGCCAATAAAAAGATGGTGAATGCCGATCTGCTTGGCCTGATGAAACCCACGGCCTATCTGATCAATACCAGCCGGGCCGGTCTGGTCGATCAGGACGCCCTGATCGAGGTACTGCGTGAGAAACGGATCATGGGTGCCGCGCTGGATGTCTTCACGACTGAGCCGCTTGAGGCGGGCAGCCCATTCCTGGAACTCGACAATGTGACCTTGACGACCCATCTGGCCGGAACAACCAGCGATGCTCTGACCAACTCGCCCTTCCTGCTCATGGCAGACATTGCCAGACTGTTCGCCAGGGAAAAGCCCAAATACATCGTCAATCCGCAGGTGCTGGAGAATCCGGAATTCAAAGCCTGGCTGGAATCAATCATTGGCTGAATGGCGGAGGCACTATGCTGACCAATTTCAAGGAGATGCTGGCCCAAGCCCAGCAAGCTGGCTACGCCATCGGTTCATTCAATTGCTATAACTATGAAACCATCCGTGGCGTCATCGAAGCAGGTGCCAGTGGACAGAGCGAAGGCACCATCGTCGCATTCGGGAAAAAGTATCTCGAAAACATGGAGCTGGAAGATGTCGTCGCGCTGACGACAGCCATATCCAGCCGCACGGCCATGCCTGTCTGCTTGCATCTGGACCATTGCGATGATCTCGACACCATTCGACTGGCCATCCAGGCCGGATTCACCAGTGTGATGTACGATGGCTCCGCCTTGCCATATGCACAAAACCTGGCCCATACCAGGCTTGTATGCGACATGGCGCACGCGGCAGGTGTTTCTGTCGAGGCAGAGCTCGGCAGTCTGGCTGCAGGGGACCGTTCCCATGAGGGCAGCGCAACAGACCGGGAAATTTACACGAATCCCGGACAAGCGGCCGAATTTGTTGCCGAAACCGGTGTCGATGCCCTGGCCGTCTCGATTGGCACCGTCCATGGGATCTATCAAGGAAAGCCCAATATCCGTCTCGACATTCTCGAAGTCATCCGGAAGGCGGTCTCAATTCCCCTCGTCCTGCACGGGGGGTCAGGGATCCCGGAAGAAACCATCGCGGCCTGCATCCGCAATGGCATCTGCAAGATCAATGTCAATACGGAAATATCGACCTACTCGGTGGATGGACTGGCGGAAATTCTCTGTGCTGGAGCCAGACCGCATTTGTCGGTCCTTGGCAAGAAGCAACAGGCCTTCGTCAGTGAAGTGGTCAAGAAGTATATCCAGTTCTTCAGACTCAAATAAATACAACGGCAATCTCCTGCCTGGACTGTCCTGGTCCACTCTTCCCGCTCATGATCCACCTGTGCCCACAAGATGGCTGCTGCCTGTCATAATGGCAGGTAGCGGTCCCCTTTTTCCCCA
>CAZCMX010000006.1:0-30952 GCA_964499985.1 uncultured Mageeibacillus sp. | reverse complement strand
CCAGGCAGACCCTTTCCGGGATCGCTGAATACATCAGGGACAAGGACATCATGATTTCGGCCATCTCCGTCACGTCCCAGCGCGCTTCGATGATTCCCATGAGTGAGGAAAATCAACCCCTGCGCCCCGCCATCATGTGGCAGGACAAGCGAACGATCGAAATCTGTGAACGACTGAAAAAAGACCAGGGGTTGAAGCCCTTGTATAAAAAAACCGGCCTTCGAGTCAATCCTTTCTTTGTGCTGAACAAAATCATCTGGCTCAGGGAAAATGAACCAGACATTTTTAATAAAACGGCCAAGTTCATTGGCGTCCAGGATTTCGTGATCTATCAGTTGACCGGTCAATATGTGACCGACTGGACCCAGGCCAGCCGAACCCTGCTGATGGATCTTCGGTCTTGTAAATGGGACCCGGATTTGCTGGCACTGGCTGGAATTTCAGCGGACCAATTGTGTGCACTGGTTCCGCCCGGCACCATCTCCGGGGTGCTGACCGAAGCATTTGCCCAGACATGTGGCCTTGGAGCAGGCATCCCGGTCGTCGTTTCCGGCGGTGACCAGCAAAATGCCGCGATTGCCCTGGGCGTGACACGTCCCGGGACTGCTGAGGCCAATACCGGAACCGGTTCATTTGTCTTGTCCTATGCGAAAAAGCCAGCCTTTGACAGCAATTGCCGCGTGCTCTGCCAGGCAGGGGCCATCGCCGGGAGTTATGTGACTGAAACGCCGATATTCAATACCGGTGCGATCTTGCGCTGGTTCAAGGAGCAGTTCTGCCGGGAATTCCTCGCATCTGACAATCCCTATTACCACATGGATCTAGAGGCTGCCCAGGCTCCAGTCGGCAGCAATGGCGTGGTCCTGATGCCGCACTTTGAAGGTTCAGCGGCACCCAACTGGAATCCCAGCGCCAAGGGGCTGTTTTTCAATCTCGGATTGTCAACCACCCGTGGCATGATGATCCGGGCCATTCTCGAAGGGATTTCCCTGGAAATCGCGCAAAATCTCGAGCTGATGCGGAAAATGATCGGCGAAATCACCGAGGTCCATGTTGCCGGTGGCATGACCCGCAGCGACCTGTTCTGCAGGATCCAGGCTTCCGCCTGCCAGGCCACCGTGATCCGTCAGCAAAATCCCGAAGCCAGTGCCCTGGGTGCCTGCTGCAACGGCTTGATTGCCCTGGGCGTCGTCAAGACCGCCGAGGAATTTTTCAGTACGCTCGAGGACGGCAAAGCAACCTTCGAACCCGACGAAGAAGCAAGCAACATCTATAAACTGGTCATGCAGAGAAGGAAATTGCTGTTCAAGGCCCTCGATGATGTCAATGTCTTCGAACAATTCATGGGAATCCGCTATTGATTCTGGAGCGACTCCGCCTGAGAGTCTTCCTGACAGATTGATGTCAACGTTTACGAGCATATCATAGGAAGCCGCATTTCAATTTTTTGACAAATTGCGCGCAATTTCACCATGAAGCGTGCTTTGCAGACAAGTTTTTTTAAGATCTTTGTCTAAATGGAACATCGCTTTTCTGCAATCTTATGATATAATTTTTGCCATGCATGTCCAAAATGTCTTGTCGACAGTCGGCAGACTGGCACCATGAACGATTCCCTGGGAGGTTGAATCAATGCCCGATCAGGATTTTTTAACTCGCATCCAGGCTGCTGAGCAAGAAGCCGAGCAAATTGTGGCCCAGGCCATCGACCAGGGCCGCCTCCAGCAGGAGCAGGCCCGGCAGCAGGCTCAGGACCAGATTGCCGCCTGCCGCAGTGAGGCTGAGCAGCTGGCTTCGGAACGCCTGGCCAAAGCCCGCCTCGAAGCGGATGCCATGCTGGCCCAAAGCCAAAGCCAGGCTGAGGCTGCCCGGGTGGCGATCCTTCAGGATGCCCAGGCACAAATGGCTGCTGCCATAGCAGCGGTGCGGGAAAGGATTGTGACTGACAGTGTCCGTCATTGATATGAACCGCCTGACCCTGGTTGGCCTGGCCACCCAGAAGGCAGACATCATGGAGGCCCTGATGCGGCTGGGGGCTGTCGAAATGGACGAAATGCCGCCACAGCCAGTTCCCGCTGCCCTGGAGCCGTACGAAGAACGCAGTTTCATTTCGCTCAATTCCATTTCACGGCTTGAGCTGGCAGCGGAATACTGCCGCCAGCAGGATCCCGACAGCCAGAGACTGGGCTCTGCCAAGCGTCTGGCCCGGCCGGAGGATTTCATTCAGGCCGGTCAGCGCGAGCATGAGATCATGGCGCAGCTGATTTCTTTTGAGCATCTGCAGACCGAGATCGCCGAGCTGCGCACAGCCATGGCCAGTGACCAGACCATCGCGGAATGGCTCGAGCCTTGGCGTGAGCTGCGCATGGACCTGGCCCTGACAGGCACCCGGGAAACGGTCCTGTTTGCCGGTGCGTTCCCGGCCCGTGAAGCGCTCGATGCTTTTCTGGCCCAGTGTCGTGAGGAATCTCCCGAGACCCATGTCGAGGTTTATTCCGAACACCCGGAAAGCGTCCGGGTTGTCGTGGCGACCTTGAGATCCCGCGAGGGTCTGGTCCATGCCAATTTGCGCCAGCACAGCTTCCACCTGCTTTCTGTCCAGGGACTTGCCGGAGCGCCGGCCGAGATCCTGGCTGCGATCGAATCCCGGGCGGATGATCAGCAGAGGCGCCTGGAGCGGCTGGAGAAGGAGCGGCTGGAGCTGACCAGCCTGGGCAGGGAATTTGAGCTTCTGCATGACTATTACTTATTGCAAAGCGACAAAATCGATGCCCTCCGCTGCCTGCCCGGCACATCCAGCACCTTCTACCTGTCCGGCTGGATTCCAGCCCGTCTGGCGGCTGAAACGATCCGGGCGCTCAAGTCCCGCTTCCTGGTCGCCGCCCAGGCCCGCCCGCCCGAGCCTGGCGAGGAGCCACCGGTCCAGTTCAATAATCCCCAGGTCATCAAGCCCTTTGAAATGATCGTCGAGATGTTCAGTGCCCCATCCAGTGAAGACATCGACCCGTCGCCTCTCCTGGCGCCGTTCTTCTTCCTGTTTTTCGGCATGATGCTCAGCGATATCGGCTATGGTCTGGTCCTGGCCGGCCTGACGGGTTATCTCGCCTTCGTCAAGAAAGCCGAAGGTGAAATGGGCCGGATGTCGCGCATGCTGTTTATCAGCGGCGTTGGTTCGATCATCTGGGGCTTCCTGTTCGGCGGCTTTTTCGGCGACATGCTCACGGTCGTATCCCAGGGCAAGATTGTTGTGCCGTCGCTCTGGTTCAATCCGATGGATGAGCCGATGACTCTGATGGTCTGGAGCATGGTCTTTGGTGCCCTGCATCTGTTTGCCGCGATGGGAGCCAAGATCTACCTGCTCGTGCGTTCCGGCAAGACTTTCGATGCCCTGGTCGACATTGTCCCCTGGTACTTCCTCCTCACTGGACTGGGACTTCTGGTTGGTGGTGACAGCATCATCCCCGGGGGTCCGCTGAAATTCATCGGCCAGGTGATGGCCATTGCCGGGGCCGTGGTCCTGCTCCTGTTTGGTGGCCGCGACTCCAAAAACCCGATCATGCGCCTGCTCAAGGGACTTTTATCCCTGTACAGCATCACGGGTTATTTCAGCGACATCCTGTCCTATACCCGTATTCTGGCCCTGGTCCTGGCTACCAGCGTCATCGCCATGGTCTTCAATAAGCTCGGCTTCCTGTTCGGCCCGACCCCTCTGGGCTATGTGGTCTTTGTGATCGCTGCCCTGATCGGCCATACCTTGAATCTGGCCCTGTCGGCCCTATCGGCTTATGTCCATACCAGCCGCTTGCATTATGTCGAGTTTTTCAGCAAATTCTATGAGGGCGGCGGCCGGTTGTTCAAGCCGCTCAAGACCCGCACCCGCTTCATCTCGTTCCAGCGCAAACCCTGAGTCGCGTCCCATCAACTATGAAATCCAAAATCGATCGATACAATAGGAGGAACCTCACATGAAAGATCTCATCACCATCCTTGGCCCCGGCCTGACCCTGCTCGCTGGCGCACTGGCTGCCCTGCTGCCTGGCATTGGCTCTGCCAAGAGCGTCGGCCGTGCCGGTGAACTGGCTGCCGGCGTCCTGACCGAAGATCCGGCCAAGTTCGGTAAATTGCTGATTCTGCAGGCTCTGCCGGGCACTCAGGGCATCTATGGCCTTTTGTCCTGGTTCATGATCATGAATGCTTCCGGTATGCTGGCTGGAAATGCCAATTTGTCCTGGCAGACCGGTATGGCTTACCTGATGGCCGCCCTGCCCATCACCTTTGTCGGCTATTTCTCGGCCATTTACCAGGGCCGCGTTGCCGAGGCCGGCATGTCTTTGGTCGCCAAGCGGCCGCAGGAGCAATCGAAGGCCCTCGTTCTCGCCGCCATGGTCGAGACCTATGCCATCCTCGCCCTGCTGGCCACCGTCCTGTCCGTCCTCAACATCAAGCCGGTCTGATCCATTGCCCCATCCGGACATAGGATTTCCGGTGAAAGGAGTCATCGCAGTGGACGGAATTGAAGCCATCCTCGAACATATCCTGGCCGATGCTCGCGAGAAGGCAGCCCAGATTGAGGCTGCAGCCAGCGAACAGGCCGAGAAGATCCATGACGAAGCTCATCAAGCCTGTGAGCTGATCCTGAAGGAAGCTGAGCAAAAGGCAGGTCAGGCGGCCTCGGCCGTCATTAACCGCGCCAGCAGCCAGGCCGCCCTCGAATCCCGCCGGGTCCTGCTTTCGGTCCGGCAAAGCCTGATTGACGAAGTCATCCAGGCGGCTACCAGCCAGCTGGGCCAGCTCAGTGAGCCGGAAAAGAAAGACTTGTATGTGCGGATGATCCAGGCGACCGGTGCGACCGGCGGTGTTTTGACCGCCAATGCAGCTGACCAGACCCTGATGCAGGATGTGGTCCAGGCACTGGGCAAGGACTGGCAGCTGGCCCAAGAACCCGGACCGTTTTCAGGCGGCCTGGTCCTTGCGCGCGGCCGGATCGTGGAAAACCTGACTTTTGACTTGCTCGTGCGCAATCTGCGGCCGCAGCTGGCCGCTCTGGCAGCCGGGATCTTGTTCCCGGATGCCGGTTGAGCCCCAGCCCTACGGTACGGAGTCAGACATGCGTAAAAAACCCCTCGTCGACAGCAACCAATACGGCTATGCCACGGGCCGGATCCGGGCCCTCGAGGCTCAACTGATGGACATCAGCCGCCTCAACCGGCTGATCGAGGCCAGAAGCCCGGAAGATATCGCCCGCGTTCTCCAGGACAGCGGCTATTCGGCTGCCGATACACCAGAGGTCCTGGAGCGGGAAACCGCAGAGCTTTACAAACTGGCTGGCGAGATCATGGTCAACCAGGAATTTGTCGAGGCGCTGCTGGTCTTCAATGATTGTCACAACCTCAAGGCGATCGAAAAATACCTGGCCGCCTGGTGGCCGCGCCTGGCGGAAAACCCAGAAGACGAATATGAAGTCGACCCGCTGGCCAAACAGGACAGCCGGGCAGATTTTGCAGCCCCGGCCCTGCCGGAAAGCAATGGCACGGCCAGCTTTTCTGCCGTGGCCGCCCTGGTGGTCCGTCCCTCCCTGGTCGAGCCGGAGCGCCTGTTCCAGGCCATCCGCGACCGCGCCCCGGAACTGGTGCCAGCCTGGCTGTACCAGGGGGCCATCGAGGCCGCCCAGGCGGTCAGAAGCCGCTATGATATCGCCGAGATAGACCAGGTTCTCGACCGTCTGGCCTATGCCGAAGCGCTGCAGCGGGCCAGAGCCCTGGGCAATCCTTTTTTTCTCGACTATCTGTTCCTGCGCACGGATTTGACCAATCTGGGCAGCTTGCTCAGAAGCCGCCTCCTGAAGGCAGACCAGCGGGTATTCAGCCAGTCGCTGCTGCCGGCTGGCCGGCTCAGCCATGCGACCCTGCTGGACTTTTTCCCGGCCGAATCCGAATCGATCGCAGAAAAACTGGCCCATGGCCCCTATCAGGACCTGGCCCCGTTTTTTACCAGTCCAGGCCAGCGGGGGATGCTCGCAGCCTTTGGCAAGGCCTGTGACCACCTGATCCTCGACCATCTGAAAAAAGCCCAGTATATCCTGCGTGGACCGGAGGTCCCCCTGGCCTACCTCCTGGCCCGTCTTTTAGAAATCAAGAATGTCCGGATTGCGCAGACGCTTGTGCGCAACAAACTGCCAGCGGCCCAGATCAGAGAACTGGCCCGCGACAGTCTGGCTGCCAGGAGGTAAGCGATGTACAAAGTCGGAGTTATTGGCGACCGGGACAGCATCATCGGATTTCGTGCCCTCGGCATGTCGGTCCACGATGCGGCCACTCCAGCCGCAGCAGAATCTTTGCTGCGCCAGCTGGCGGAGGAGCAGTTTGCGGTCATTTTCATCACGGAACAACTGGCCGAAAATAATCTGCCGCTCTTGCGCGAGCTTAGGAGCCGCAAGTTGCCGGCCGTGATCCCGATCCCCTCGATTGCGGGGACAACCGGCCTTGGCATGCACCAGGTCCGCGAATCAGTCAAGAAAGCAGTCGGCATGGATATCTTCGCCCAAGACGAAGCAAACCAGGCCGAGAAGGAGTAAAGCCATGTTAAGCAAGAGTCAAGGGACCATTGTCAAAGTTTCCGGCCCCCTGGTTGTCGCCGCAGGCATGCGCGATGCCGAATTGTTCGACGTCGTCCGTGTCTCGGAGAAAAAACTGATTGGTGAAATCATCGAAATGCACGGGGACCGTGCTTCGATCCAAGTCTACGAGGACACCGCGGGCCTGGGCCCCGGTGAACCGGTTGTTTCCGAGGGAGCCCCGCTTTCCGTCGAACTGGCCCCCGGCCTGATCGGCCAGATCTTCGACGGCATCCAGCGCCCGCTCGACCGCCTGGTTGCCCTGGCCGGCAACAATATCGACCGTGGTGTCACCGTTCCGGCGATCGACCGCGATCGCAGCTGGATCTTCCAGCCCACTGCTGAGGTCGGTGCCAAGGTCACCAGTGGCGATGTACTGGGCACGGTCCAGGAAACGGAGCTCGTCCTGCACAAGGTCATGGTCCCGCCCGGTCTGGCCGGCACGATCGAAGCGATCGAATCTGGGGCCAAAAAGGTGACGGAAGCCATCGCCACCATCCGCACGGCAGATGGCAAGTCCGTGTCTGTGACCATGCTGCAGAAATGGCCGGTCCGCCGCGGCCGCCCCTATGCCGAAAAGATTTCCCCGGATGCGCCGCTGGTCACCGGCCAGCGCGTCATCGACACCTTCTTCCCGGTCGCCAAGGGCGGCACCGCCACCGTCCCCGGTCCGTTCGGCAGTGGCAAGACGGTCATCCAGCACCAGCTGGCCAAATGGGCCGAATCCGACATCGTTGTCTATATCGGCTGCGGCGAACGCGGCAACGAAATGACCGACGTTCTGATGGAATTCCCGGAACTGATCGACCCCAAGTCCGGCCATTCCCTGATGAAGCGCACCATCCTGATCGCCAATACCTCCGACATGCCGGTTGCCGCGCGCGAGGCCTCCATTTATACCGGGATCACGATCGCCGAGTATTTCCGCGACATGGGCTTTTCGGTCTCGATCATGGCCGACTCGACCTCCCGCTGGGCGGAAGCCCTGCGCGAAATGTCCGGCCGCCTCGAGGAAATGCCGGGTGAAGAAGGCTACCCGGCCTATCTCGGCTCCCGCCTGGCCAATTTCTACGAACGGGCCGGCTCAGTCCGCTGCCTCGGCGCGGAAGGCCGCACCGGTGTCCTGACTGCCATCGGCGCCGTCTCGCCGCCCGGTGGTGACTTGTCCGACCCGGTCGCCCAGTCCACCCTGCGCATTGTCAAGGTCTTCTGGGGACTCGACTCCTCATTGGCCTACAAGCGCCATTTCCCGGCAATCAACTGGCTCAACAGCTACTCGCTGTACACGGACAAGATTGACAACTGGATGAACCAGACCGTCACCCCGGACTGGAGCCGCCTCAGGACCGATGCGATGCGCCTCTTGCAGGAAGAATCCGAGCTTGAGGAAATCGTCCGTCTCGTCGGCCAGGACTCTCTGTCGGCGATCGACCGCCTCAAGCTCGAAGCCGCCCGCTCGGTGCGAGAGGACTTTTTGCACCAGAACTCTTTTGACGAGATCGACACCTATACCTCTTTGCAGAAGCAGCAGCGCATGCTCAGCCTGATGATGCAGTTCTTCTATGAAGGCCAGCGTGCGCTGGAACGCAATGCGTCCTTCCGCGACCTGGTCAATGTCCCCGCCCGCGATGGGATCAGCCGCCTGAAATTCGTGCCCGAGGCAGAGGTGACTGAACGGGCCGACCGTCTGGCCCGCGAACTGACGGAACAAATCGAAGCCGCAATTCCCCAGGGGGTGATGTAAATGCCCAGAGAATACCGCACCATTGAAGAAGTCGCTGGTCCGCTGATGCTGGTCCAGCAGGTCGAGGGCGTCAAATATGACGAGCTCGGCGAGATCGAATTGCCCAGTGGGGAAATCCGCCGTTGCAAGGTGCTTGAGGTCAATGGCCAGAATGCCCTGGTCCAGCTCTTTGAAAGCTCACTGGGCATCAATGCCGAGCATAGCAAGGTCCGGTTCCTCGGCAAAGGCCTCGAACTGGCCCTGTCACCGGACATCCTCGGCCGCGTTTTCGACGGCATGGGCCAGCCCAAGGACGGGGGACCTTCGATCATCCCGACCCGGATGCTCGACATCAATGGCAAGCCGATGAATCCGGCCGCCCGTGACTATCCGAACGAATTCATCCAGACCGGGATCTCTGCGATCGACGGTCTCAATACCCTTGTCCGCGGCCAGAAGCTGCCGATCTTTTCGGCCTCCGGCCTGCCCCATTCGCAGCTGGCGGCCCAGATTGCCCGCCAGGCCAAAGTCCGCGACGGCTCCGGCAATTTTGCCGTTGTTTTTGCCGCGATGGGCATCACCTTCGAGGAAGCCGACTATTTCATCAATGACTTCCGCCGCACCGGGGCCATCGACCGCGCGGTCCTGTTCATGAACCTGGCCAGCGATCCGGCGATCGAACGCATCTCGACCCCCCGCATGGCCCTGACCGCCGCCGAATACCTGGCCTTCGAGCTCGACATGCATGTCCTGGTCATCATGACCGACATCACCTACTATGCCGAAGCTCTGCGCGAGGTCTCGGCCGCCAGAAAAGAAGTCCCCGGCCGCCGTGGCTATCCGGGCTACCTCTATACCGACCTAGCGACCATGTACGAACGGGCCGGCCGCCAGCGCGGCAAAGAAGGCTCGATCACCCTGGTGCCGATCCTGACCATGCCCGACGATGACAAAACCCACCCGATCCCTGACTTGACCGGCTATATCACGGAAGGCCAGATCATTCTCAGCCGTGACCTGTATAAGAAGGGCGTCCGGCCGCCGATCGACGTCCTGCCGTCGTTGTCCCGTCTGAAGGACAAGGGCATCGGCGAAGGCAAGACCCGCTCCGACCATGCCAATACGATGAACCAGCTCTTCGCCGCTTATTCGCGTGGCAAGGATGCCAAGGAGCTGGCCGTCATCCTCGGTGAAGACGCCCTGTCCGAGGTTGACCGGATCTATGCCCGCTTTGCCGATGCCTTTGAACGGGAATATGTTTCCCAGGGCTTTGAAGGTGACCGGGCGATCCTCGACACCCTGACCATTGGCTGGAAACTGCTGTCGATGCTGCCCAAGAGCGAACTCAAGCGCATCAAGGAGTCCTTCATCGAGCAGTATTACGGGAAGGACTGATCGGCCATGGCCAAACGACAGGTCAATCCCAACCGCATGGAGCTGCTCCGGCTGAAAAAACAGCTGGTGACAGCCCGCCGCGGCCATAAGCTTTTAAAAGACAAGCGTGACGAACTGATGCGCCAGTTCCTCGACCTGATCCGGGCCAACCGGACCTTGCGGCTGCGGGTCGAGCAGCTGATCGCGACCGCCAACCAGGACATGCTCCTGGCCCGGGCCGTGATGGATTCGGCTGTGCTGGAAACAGCTCTGATGGCTGGCAAGGAATCCCTGAGCCTGGATATCGACACGAAAAATATCATGAGTGTCAATGTTCCGGTCTTTGCCTCCCTGTTTGATGTCACCGGCGAAGTCGAAGGCCTGCCCTATGGCCTGGCTTCGACTGCCGGCGAACTCGACCAGGCCATCCTGGCCTTGCACGAGGCCTTTCCAGTCATGCTGGAGCTGGCTGAGGTGGAGAAAAGCGCCCAGCTGCTGGCCGACGAAATCGAAAAGACCCGCCGGCGGGTCAATTCGCTCGAGTATATCCTGATCCCCGAGCTGATCGGCCAGATCCGCTCGATCACGATGAAAATGGACGAAAACGAACGGGGCAACCTGACTCGCCTGATGAAGGTCAAGGATATGATCGTCCGGCAGGCGATCGAAAAAGCCCGCGCCGCTGACGTCACACATTAAGGCTGGCAAGACTGGCCCCCCTGAAAATCCACCCCATGCACCATGAAAAAAGCTCACAGGCTGGCAAGGCGATAACCTGCTGGCCTGTGAGCTTTTTTATGGCTGTTCAAGCGGGGAGAGGGCCCGGGAAACCGGTGGCCTGCAAGGACGATCCGGAGGGTGGATCAGTTGGCGAGGACGGTCTGCCAGATCTGGTCATAGGTCTGGTCGATTTCGTCACTGGAATAATAGATCTCCAGGGATTTCATGGTTGCTGCGTCCGGATAGTAGTTGGGATTTCCGGTCAATTCAGCGGGCAGCTTGGCGATCGCACCCGTATGGGGTGAGGCATAGCCGACATAAACCGCATTTTTCAGGGCAATTTCCGGTTCATACATGAAATTGATGAAATCCATCGCGCCCTGCGGATTCCTGGCATTTTTCGGAATGACGAACATGTCGACCGACAGATTGGAGCCAGTGGGCAGGACATACTGCAGCATCGCCGGATCCTGGCCGCCCTCCTCCAGACGCTGCTGCATGACCAGATGGTCGCCGGACCAGGCGATGCCCGCGACGAGCTCGCCGTTGACGAACTTGTCCTTGAGCTCGTCGATGCCGACGATGGGCTGGACCGTTTTGCGCTGGGCAATCAACAGCTGCTTGGCTGCCTCCAGCTGGGCCGGATCGAGGGTGTTCAGGCTATAGCCCAGGTAATTGAGCGCCATGCCGATCGATTCACGCATGCTGTTATACATGCCGATGCGATCCTTGTTGGCCGGGTCGAGCAGGGTCTGCCAGACAACCTTCGGATCCTGGCTGCTGACCGGACCGAGCTCTGACTCGTTGTATACCATGCCGACGGTGCAATACAGATAGGGGACTGCATACGAATAGACCTGGTTGCTCAGGGCTGGATCCGCGTCGAAGGTCAGTGACTGGAGCTTGGGGTCGAGGTATTTGCCGACATTGGGCATCTTGGCCAGGTCGAGCGGCTGCAGCTTGCCTTCGCGGATCAGGCGCACCACCATATAGTCCGAGGGGACCACGATATCGAAGGACTCCTTCTCCAGGACCGGGTACATCTTCTCATTGTCGTCGAATGTCTTGTAGACCACCTCGTATTGGGGATAGGCCGCTTCGAAATCGGCGATGACATCGGTGATTGCATAGTCCTGGCCACCCAGCGTATAGGTATCGTCCTCGCGGGAGATGTATTCCCCCCAGTTGTAGACGACAATGGTCTGTTTTTTGCTGCCGGAGCAGCCAGTCAACAGGAGCGGCAGCAAGATCAGGGCTATGAGCAACAGGGCGAATGGGCGGCGGGCTTTGGGCAAACGGATAGTTCTCATCTGAAGTCCTCCTCTTGAAACGGGTGCATGGGCGGCAACTGGCAGCAGGGTCAGATCAACCAGGTTCACGGGCCGGCTTATTCCTGGCCTCCCGGCGGGCCCGGGCATTCATCAGCAAGAGCAGGCCCAGGATCGTCAGGAACAGGAGGGTGGACAGGGCATTGATCTGTGGATTGACACTTTTCCTGGCCATCGAATAGATCATGATCGCCAAGGTGGTGGTCTGGCTGCCGGCCGTGAAATAGCTGATCACAAAGTCATCGAGCGACAAGGTGAAGGTCAGGATCAGTGCCGAAACGATGCCGGGCCGGATTTCCGGCAGAATGACCCGCCAGATGGCCTGGAACGGTTTGCAGCCCAGGTCAAGGGCGGCCTCAAACAGGTGATTGTCGAGCTGCGCCAGCTTGGGCGCGATCGACAGGATCGCATAGGGGATATTGAAGGCGATATGAGCCAGAAGCAGGGTCGGGATGCCTGCCTCGAGACCGATGAAATAGAACAGCAGCATCAGGGCGATGCCAGTGACCAGGTCAGGGCTGACATTGGGGATCTTGGTCACGGTCATGATGGCGGTCCTGAGTCGTGGCCGCATCGCATGCAGGCCGATGCTGGTGACAGTGGCAAAGGTTGTGGCGATGACTGAGGACAGGGCGGCGGTGACCAGGGTCACCTCGAGCGCCTTGAGGATGTCGCTGTTATGAAACAGCTTCTGGTACCATTCGAGCGTGAACCCGCCCCAGACTGCCCGGGAGCGGGCGGCATTGAACGAGAAGACGATCAGGACAACCACCGGGGCATAGAGAAAAGCAAATAGCAGGAACAGGTAGAGTCGGTCCAGCCCTTTTTTCATCACAAAGCCCCCTCCGACATGCTCGTCCGGTCTGACCGCTCAAACAGGAGCAGGCTGACCATGACGAAGGTCAGGAGCAACAGGGAAAGGGCCGAGCCGGTGCCATAGTCCCGGGAGACCATGAACTGGCGTTCGATCGCATTGCCGATCAGAAGATAACGGCCGCCGCCCAGGAGATCGGGGATCAGGAAGGTGGTCATGGCAGGCATGATGACCATATTGACGCCGGCCAGGATGCCCGGCACGCTCAGGGGAAAAATGACCCGCAAGAAGGTCTGGGCCGGATGGGCGCCCAGATCGTCGGCTGCCTCCATCAGGGAAGGATCGATCTTGACCAGGACGGTATGGATCGGCAAGACCATGAATGGCAGGTAATTATAGACCATGCCGAGGATGATGCCGAAATCATTGTACAGGAACTGGACCGGCCCGATGCCAAATGATCCGAGCAGGCCATTGATGATGCCGCGCGGCTCGAGAAGGGCCAGCCAGGCATAGGTATTGAGCAGGGTGTTCATCCACATGGGCATGATGAACAGGAATAACAGGAAGCTGCTGCGGCCGCGCTGCTGGCGCGACAGCTTCGCCAGGATCCAGGCCGCCGGATAGCCCAGGACCAGGCACAGGGCTGTACTGGCAACCGCGATGCTCAGCGACTTGGCAAAGACATTGACATAGATCGGCACCGGCAGGCTCAGGCCAAAGACCGAGTGCAGGCCGAACAGGTCCAGGTCGACCATGTCCCTGGTGGAGAAAATTTCGGCAAATCCGGCCAGGCTGAACTGGAGCTGGCCGGAGGCATCCGTGCGGGTGAACGCAAAATAGACCACCAGCACCAATGGCGCCAGGGTGAAAATCATCATCCAGACCAGATAAAGGCTGGACAAGCCCTGCAGTCGCCGGTTCACCGGGCCGCTGGCTCCGTCAGGTCCTCGCCCGTCCCGGCTGCGGCGTTGCGGCGGGGTGACTTGGCCATGATGTGTATGGCATCCGGCACGATGTCGAGACCGACTGCGCTGCCTTCGTCGACGCGGTCCGTACTATGCACCAGAAGGGTGCATTCGTCCGGGCTGGCCGCAAAAGGACATTCGACTTCGACCATCATCTCGTAATGGACACCCTTGAACAGGACCGAACGGACGGAGCCTTGCAGATGGTCACTGCCGGGAGCAATCAGGTCGATATCTTCCGGCCGGATGACGACATCAACGTCAGCGGCTCCGGGACGCGGGTCGAGACAGGGGAAATCGCGGTTGAAAAAACGGACAGCATAGTCATTGGCCATGGTGCCGGACAAGATATTGCTTTCACCGATAAAATCAGCCACGAAGGCATTTTTCGGTTCATTGTAGATATCGGTCGGCTGGCCGACCTGGTGGATCACCCCATGATCCATGACGATGATTTTGTCGGACATCGTCAGGGCTTCCTCCTGGTCATGGGTGACAAAAATGAACGTGATGCCCAGCTGATGCTGCATCGCCTTGAGCTCGCGTTGCATGTCCTTGCGCAGCTTCAAGTCGAGGGAACCCAAAGGCTCGTCGAGCAGCAGGACCTTGGGCTGGTTGACGATGGCCCGGGCGATTGCGACCCGCTGCATCTGGCCGCCCGAAAGCTGGTCGACCCAGCGGCGCTCGTAGCCAGACAAATCCACCATCCGCAGCGCGTCCTGGACGCGGCTGTGGATTTCCTCGGCTGGCCTTTTCTTGACCTTCAGGCCAAAGGCCACATTGTCATAAACATTCAGGTGCGGGAAGAGTGCGAACCGCTGGAAAACTGTATTCAGGGGCCGCTGATAGGGCGGCAGGCGCAAGAGGTCTTTGCCCTCGAAAAGCACCTCGCCGCGATCCGGCTGCTCAAAACCCGCCAGGATGCGCAAGGTGGTCGATTTGCCGCAGCCGGAAGGTCCGAGCATCGTGACAAATTCATTGGGAAGGATCGAAAAGCTGATGTCTTTCAGGACTTGCTGGCTGCCGAAAGACTTATAGACATGGCTCAGTTCGATGATCGGCCTGCTGTCAAGTCCAAAGGCCGCCTGCGTTGCTGGGGCTGGCGAAGATGCTGCTGCCAAAGGCATGAGGCTTTTGTCCTTTTACCTCCTTGAAACCGTTGTTCACAATATGTTACACCTGATTCCCCTGCTTGGCCATAGGCCCGATTCAGGCACCAGTCTTCGCACCACCACGGGTCCGATGAGCGGCAATGGCCGCCCAGGGTACCAGTCTGGCTAAATTGTCGTTGCCGGCCAGGCCAGCGGTCGACCGGAATGACCGCAGGTGGTACATTGAAAGAGGCTGGCGGTGAACGGAAAAGCTGATCCGCACAGGATGATCTTGACACAGGGGCATCTGCTCCCTATAATGACCAAAGTACTTTATCGCTTTACCAGTTTACCTTGCTAAAGCGGAGGCCGCTCATTCTGGCATTTACTACTGATGCGCACTTCTGAACCATCGCTGAGGCGCGAAAGAAAGGGCAACCCATGGGACAATGGCAATTCCATACTCCGGACGGCGTCCAGGACATCCTGCCCGATGACTGCTACGCCAAACGCCAGCTCGAAGCAAAGCTGCGAGACCTGTTCTGGCAACGCGGCTATCTCGAGCTGGAGACACCGGGCATCGAATTTTATGATGTCTATGCCTCCGGCAGCGGCCTGGCTCCGCAGGAGGGCCTGTTCAAATTTTTCGACCAGCAGGGTCGTATCCTCTGCCTGCGCTATGATGGCACGGTTCCGGTCGCCCGTGTGGCTGCGACGCTGTACCGCGACAGCCAGCTGCCGCTGCGCTTTTCCTATGTCAACAGCATGTACCGTTACAATGAGTTTGGCGGTGGCCGCCAGCGCGAGTTCACCCAGGCCGGGGTCGAGCTGATGGGCAGCCAGTCACCGGCGGCCGATGCCGAGATCATCGCCATGGCGATCGAGTCGGCCCAGGCGATCGGGATCAAGGACCTGCAGGTGTCGATCGGCCAGGTCAATTTCTTCAAGGGCCTGGTTGCCGAATGGGGACTCGATGCCGAAATCGCCGAGAAACTGCCCCGCCTGATCGATGCCAAGGATATGGTTGCCATCGAGGAACTGGCTGACCGGATTGGCCTGGCTGGATCTGCGCGCGAGGTGCTTTTGCAGATGCCGTCGCTGTATGGCACCTATGAGGTGATCGACCAGCTGGAAGCGCTGGTCGAGAATGCCTTGAGCCGCGAAGCCCTGGCAAACCTCAGGGCCGTGCTTGAGCATCTCGATGCCGCCGGGCTGCTCGCCTATGTTTCCCTGGACCTGGGGCAGCTGCAGAGCCTCAACTATTATAGTGGTGTGATTTTCAAGGGCTTCACCTATGGCCTCGGCTTTCCCTTGTTCAGTGGCGGCCGCTATGACCAGCTGGTCGGCAATTTTGGCCGCGACCTGTCTGCCACCGGCTTTTCAATCGGCTTGAATTTTGCCCTGCAGGCCTTGCGCCGCCAGGGCTATCACCTGCCCGGCCGCCCCGCGGTTGATTTTCTGGGCTACCATCCCTCCCGCCAGCGCGAAGCTCTGGCCCGGGCCCGCGACATGCGCCAGAATGGCTGGCCAGTGGTCTGTGACTATGATGGCAAAAGCTATGCCGAACTGACTGACCTGGCCCAGCGCAGTGAATTCGCCGCCGTCCTCTATCTGGGGGCGGACAGCGACGAGATCGAAACCATCGATGCACCGGCTCTCGGTGGAGGGCCAGCCGACACGTTTTAGGAGCAGCAAACCTATGGATAAACTGACCATTGCCCTGTCCAAGGGCCGCCTGGCCGAACAGGCCATCGAGCTTCTGGAGCAAGCTGGCTATGACTGTCGCGCAGCCAAGGAGAAAAGCCGCAAGCTGATCCTGGAGGATTCGCAATCTGGCCTGCGGTTCATCATGGCCAAGCCCGCCGATGTACCAACCTATGTTGAATATGGTGCGGCTGATATCGGGGTGGTTGGCAAGGACACCTTGCTGGAGGAAAGCCGCCAGCTCTATGAGGTTCTCAATCTGGGCTTCGGGGCCTGCCGGATGTGCGTCTGCGGTCCCAAGGCCCTCGCCGGCAAGCTCGACCGCCTGCCCAATAAACGGATCGGGACCAAATATCCGCATATTGCCCGCGAATATTTCGAAACCAAAAAACGGGAGAGCGTCGAGATCATCAAGCTCAATGGCTCCGTGGAACTGGCGCCCCTGATCGGCTTGTCCGATGTGATCGTCGACATCGTCGAAAGTGGTCGCACCCTCGAGGAAAATGGCCTCGGTGTCCTCGAGGTGATCGAGGAGATCAGTGCCCGCATGGTGGTCAACCGGGTCAGCATGAAAATGAAAGCCGAACGGATCAATCCCCTGATCCAGGCCGTCCGGGTCCAGCTCGACCTGGCCCGCCAGAAAGCAACCGCTGCTGCCGCTTCGGCCCAAGCAGCCGGGCCGGAGGTGACCGCATGAAGCCGCTCCTGACCGTCACGGCAACCAGCCGCGCCGAATTGGCTACCATCACGGCCAAGCTCGGACTCAGGGACAAAATGGATCTTGCCCCCGTGGTTGCCACCGTCCAGTCCGTCCTTGATGATGTCCGCGCCCGGGGCGATGCGGCGGTGCTTGACCTGACCGAACGCTTTGACCAGGTCCGCCTGAGTGCAGGACAGCTGCGGGTGACGCCCCTGGAGATCGAGCAGGCCCTGGCCAGTCTCGATGCCGTCTTGCTCGATACTCTGCATGAAGCAGCTGCCAATATCACACGCTTCCATCAGGCCCAGCTGCCGCAGGATGTGCATCTGCCCACCGCCTTTGGTGGATTTACCGGCCTGGTGCACCGGCCACTCGACTGTGTCGGGGTCTATGTCCCGGGAGGATCTGCTCCGCTGCCCTCGTCGGTCCTGATGAATGTATTGCCAGCCAAAGCCGCCGGTGTGGGGAAAATCATCATGTGCACGCCGCCCCGGCGAGATGGTACGGTCCATCCGGCCATCCTGGCTGCGGCCGCAGTGGCCGGTGTCGATGAAATCTACCGGGTTGGCGGTGCCCAGGCGATTGCTGCCCTGGCCTATGGTACGGCAACCATCCCCGCCGTCGACAAGGTCTGTGGGCCAGGCAATATCTATGTCAATACCGCCAAACGCCTGGTATTCGGCCATTGCGACATCGACCTGTTCGCCGGGCCGAGCGAGATCCTGATCCTGGCTGATCACAGCGCCCGGCCCGCCTATGTGGCAGCGGACATGCTGTCCCAGGCCGAGCATGATCCCCTCGCCTCGAGCATTCTCCTCACCACGGACCCTGAACTTGCCACCGCCGTGGCTGCCGAAATCGACCGTCGAGTTCCCCTGCTGCCGCGCCAGGCCATCCTGGAAAAATCCCTGCCGCAGTATGGGGCCATCCTGGTGGTCCCAGACCTGGGCACAGCGATTGACTTTGCCAATGAGCTGGCCCCTGAGCATCTCGAGCTTTGCATCCAGGAAGCGGACCTCGAACCGACGATCGAAAAGATCCGCCATGCTGGCGCGATTTTCATCGGCCACTATAGCCCGGAACCCCTGGGCGACTACTTTGCCGGACCCAACCATGTCCTGCCGACCAGTGGCACCGCCCGCTTTTTCTCGCCGCTGAATACGGCGGATTTTCTCAAAAAGACCAGCCTGATCCGCTATACCCGCCAAGACTTGGCTGGCGTCTGGGAAAAAGTGGCCCACTTTGCCGATCACGAAGAGCTGGCCGCCCATGCCGATGCGCTGCGAGTCCGCTTTGACGCTGATCTGGCCCGACAAACGGCTGGCGACCAGACCTTGCCCAATGGGGCCGGAAAGGAGAAACTGTCATGAGTGACAGCGACCAGAGGCAACCGATCCCAGGCGCTGAGCCTGCCAAACCTTTGAGTGATGCACGCCGGCTCTGGAGCCGCCGCGTCCATGGCCTGACGCCCTATGTCCCTGGTGAGCAGCCGCGGGACCGCCAGTTCATCAAGCTCAATACCAATGAAAATCCGTATCCACCGGCTCCGGCTGTGATTGAAGCGATCAAGACCTTCCCGATCGAACGGCTCAAGCTCTATCCCGATCCGACCGGCCTTATGATCCGCACCGTGCTGGCAGAATACCATGGCGTCACTCTCGAGCAGGTCTTTGTCGGCAATGGCTCCGATGAAGTCCTGGCGATGGCCTTCCAGGCCTTTTTCAACCACCACGTCGAGCCTTCGGCTGCAACGGCGGCCGAGCAAATCGTTTTCCCCGACATCACTTACAGCTTCTATCCCGTCTATGCCAGACTCTATGATATTCCATACCGCACAGTCCCCTTGAACGAGGATTTCAGCATGCCCCTCGAGGCCCTGGCTGCACCGTCGGCCGGGATCGCCCTGGCCAACCCCAATGCACCGACCGGCATGGCCCTTTCGCTCGATGAAATCCGCACCCTGGCAGCCGCTGACCGCGACCGCCTGATCCTGGTCGATGAGGCCTATGTGGACTTCGGTGGCGAATCAGCCGTCAACCTGCTGGCTGAATTTGACAATCTCCTGATCATCCAGACCCTGTCAAAATCGCGTTCGCTGGCCGGCATGCGGATCGGCTTCGCCATCGGTGACCCCCATCTGATCCAGGCTCTGGAACGGATCCGCGATTCGTTCAATTCCTATACCCTGGACAGTCTGGCCCAGTCCTGCACCATTGCGGCCTTTGCCGATGGCGCCTGGTTCGAGACGACGCGGGCGAAAATCATGGCGACCCGTGCGCGCATCAGCGAGGCCCTGCAGCACCTCGGCTTTACAGTCCTGCCCTCGGCGGCCAATTTCATCTTCATCCGCCATGCCAGCTGGCAGGCCCAGGACCTGTATGCACGCCTGCGTGAGGCAGGCATCCTGGTCCGCCATTTCAAACAGCCGCGGATCGAGAATTTCCTTCGGGTCAGCATAGGCACAGATCCGGAAATGGATGCCTTCATCGCAGCCCTGGGCGAAATCATCATGGATAGCCAGTCCTGAGCACAGACTTTATAATGGAACCAGATTCACGCGAACAAGGAGGCGACCCCATGCGCGTAGCCCAGCAAGACCGCAAAACCCAGGAAACGGATATCCACGTCTCCCTTGACCTCGAAGGCCAGGGCCGTTCAGACATCCAGACGGGGATCGGCTTTTTCGACCATATGCTGACCCTTTTAGCCAAGCATGCCCAGTTTGACCTGACCATCCGGGCTGAGGGCGACCTGATGGTCGATGGCCACCACACGGTGGAGGATGTCGGCATTGTCCTCGGCCAGACCATCGCCCGGGCTCTCGGCGATAAGCGCGGCATCAACCGCTATGGCCAGGCGCTGATTCCGATGGACGAGGCATTGCTGGAGGCCATTGTCGATTTGTCCGGCCGTCCCTTTATCGTCTACCAGGCCGAACACCGCGCGCCCGCGGTCGGCGACTTCGATACCCAGCTGGCCGAGGAGTTCTTCCGCGCCCTGGCGTTCAACGCCGGCATGACCTTGCACCTGTCCTGCCGCTATGGTAAAAATGATCATCACATCATCGAAGGCCTGTTCAAAGCCTTGGCCCGGGCTCTGGCCGAGGCGGTCCGCATCGATCCGGACCGTGCCGGCCAGATTCCCAGCACCAAAGGTGTCCTTTGACCGTCCAGGAGGAATTCTATGACCCATCTGCTCAATGACACATCGTTCATCGATCTGCCGCTATTTGTCCGCGGCAAAGTCAGGAATGTCTATGATCTGGGCGACTCGCTCCTGATCGTGGTCACCGACCGGATTTCTGCATTCGACGTTGTCTTCGACGAACTCATTCCCGACAAGGGCAAGGTTCTGAACAGCATCGCCGCCTTCTGGTTCGACTATACGAAGGATGTCGTGCCCAACCATGTGATCTCGACCAATCCGGCCGAATATCCTCTCGGGCTTGATCAATACGCCGACCAGCTGGCTGGCCGCTCCATGTGGGTTAAAAAGGTCCAGATGCTGCCGGCCGAATGCATCGTCCGCGGCTATCTCGAAGGCTCTGCCCTCAAGGAGTACCGCCAGCATGGCACGGTCAGCGGGGTCAGGATGCCGGAGGGTCTGCGCCAGTGCGACCGCCTGCCCCGGCCGATGTTCACCCCCTCGACCAAAGCCGATGAAGGGCATGACATCAATATCACGATTGCCGAGCTGGGCAAGCTGATCGGCTCGGCCATGGCCACCAAGCTCGAGGAGAAGAGCCTCGCCCTCTATGCCAAGGCGGCCGCCTATGCCGAAAGCCGCGGCATCATCCTGGCCGACACGAAATTTGAATTCGGCCTGCTCGATGGCCATCTGGTTGTTGCGGATGAGATCTTCACCCCAGATTCCTCGCGCTTCTGGGAAATGGCCGACTATGAACCCGGCCGGGCTCAGAAGAGCTTTGACAAGCAGTACCTGCGCGAATGGCTCGAGACCCTGGACTGGGATAAAACCCCGCCTGCGCCACAGTTGCCCGCAGAAGTCATCACCAAGACCGCAGCCAAGTACCGCGAAGCCTATGAACGCCTGACCGGCCAGACCCTGGCCTGAACTGGGCGTGATCCGGAATTGGAGCTGGCGGTACGGGAACGGAGACTGATTTGAATGATTGCTATCATCGACTATGAAATGGGAAACCTCGGCAGTGTCGCCAAGGCTCTGACCTATCTGGGCCAGCGTGTTGAAGTCACCAGTGACCCGGACGTGATTTTCCGGGCTGACCGGGTGATCCTGCCTGGCGTCGGTGCCATGAGCTATGCCCTCGAGCAGCTCGAGAAAAAAGGCCTTGACGAGGCGATCCGCCAGTATCTTGTGACCGGCCGGCCTTTCCTCGGCATCTGCCTGGGCATGCAGCTGATGTTCGATCGCAGTGAAGAAGGGGACGCCCGCGGTCTGGGGCTTCTGCCCGGCATCGTGCGCCGCTTCCAGCCCCAGCCAGGCCTGAAGATCCCGCATATGGGCTGGAACCAGCTCGAAGATTCCCGCCTCTCGATCCTGGCCAAT
The DNA here is from genome assembly GCA_964499985.1 of uncultured Mageeibacillus sp. Classification (GTDB taxonomy): domain Bacteria; phylum Bacillota; class Clostridia; order Saccharofermentanales; family UBA5734; genus UBA5734. Next base: position 9,390 of record CAZCMX010000006.1, on the reverse strand, counting down.
GGCAGCCATTACTATTTTGTCCATTCCTATTACTGTGACCCGGCCGATCCGGCCCTGATCGCTGCCCGCTGCACCCACGGTGTCCCATTTGCGGCAGCCGTGCAGAAAGACAATATCCTGCTGACCCAGTTCCATCCGGAAAAAAGTGGTGACAGCGGCCTCAAGCTGCTCTCCGGCTGGGTGTTTGGAGGCGACGAAGACTGATGCCTGATTCTGATTTCATCATCTATCCGGCGATCGACCTGCTCGGTGGCCAATGTGTCCGCCTTCGCCAGGGCGATTATAACCAGGTCACGGTCTATCACGATGACCCGGTCGCCATGGCTCGCTCCTTTCGCGACGCCGGGGCCGCCTGGATCCATGTGGTCGACCTCGACGCCGCCAGAAGCGGCATCCCGGCCCATGTCGACCTGATCCGCACGATCAGCCGCGAAACAGGCCTTCTTGTCCAGACCGGCGGTGGCATCCGCACCCTGGACCATCTGGAAATCCTGCTGGCCAATGGCATCGCCCGGGCTGTCCTCGGCACTGCCGCCGTCAAGAACCGCCCCCTGGTCGAAGAGATCCTCAAGCGCTACCCGGACCGTGTGGCGATCGGCATCGATGCCCGCGACGGTGAGGTCAGCATCGATGGCTGGACCCAGGGCAGCGGCCTGCCGGCTCTGGAATTCGCCCGGACGATGGAGTCTCTCGGTGCCCGCACGGTGATTTTCACCGACATCGCCCGCGATGGCATGATGGTCGGCTCGGCGACTGACCGCGTCCAGGAGCTGGTCGAACAGACCAGCCTGGCGATCATCGCGTCTGGCGGGATCGGAACCTATGCCGATATCGAAGCCGTGCGCCAGACGGGCGCTGCCGGCGTCATCGTCGGCAAAGCGATTTATGAAGGGACGGTGAGTCTTGCCGAATGCTGGCCAAACGTGTAATCCCCTGTCTGGACGTCCGGGCTGGCCGGGTCGTCAAGGGCATCAATTTCATTAATATCCGCGACGCCGGTGATCCGGTGGAAATCGCCAAGGCCTACAACGAATCCGGCGCAGATGAGCTGGTTTTCCTGGATATTTCCGCCACCCTCGAGGAACGCGGCATCCTGATCGACGTGGTGCGCCAGGTTGCCCGCCAGGTCTTCATTCCGTTCACGGTCGGCGGCGGCATCCGGACCCTCGAGGATATCCGGGTCCTGCTCCAGGCCGGCGCCGACAAGGTCTCGCTCAATTCCGCCGCCGTCCAGAATCCGGCCCTGATCACCCAGGCCGCCGAACGCTTTGGCAGCCAGTGCATTGTTGTCGCCATCGATGTCCGGAAAAATCCGCTCGGCCGCTATGAGGTCATGATCGCCGGTGGCACCCGCTATACCGGCCTCGACGCGATCGAATGGGCCACCCGGGTCGAAAAGCTCGGTGCCGGCGAAATCCTTTTGACCAGCATGGACAAGGATGGCACCAAGAGCGGCTTCGACCTCGGAATCACCCGGATGATCGCCGACCGGGTCTCGATCCCGGTGATTGCCTCCGGGGGCGCCGGCCAATTGTCCGATTTCTACGACGGCCTGGTCAGTGGCGGCGCCGACGCAGTCCTGGCAGCCAGCCTGTTCCATTTTGGCGAAATCGCCATCCCGACCCTCAAATCCTACCTCAATCTGCGTGGCGTGCCGGTCCGGCCGCCCCATGAGGAGCGCCTCGCTGAGGGCCAGACGCTCGACGCCAGCGATGCTTCAGGCCAGGGCCTGGTCCTGACCGGCCATTACTGGCCCAAGCTCAAGCTCGACGAGCATGGCCGCATTCCCGTTATCGTCCGCGAACAGCTCAGCCAGGAGATCCTGATGCTGGCCTATATGAACCAGGAAGCCTTTGAGAAAACCCTGGCCACCGGCCTGATGCATTACTATAGCCGCAGTCGCAAGAAGCTCTGGCTCAAGGGGGAGACCTCCGGCCATTTCCAGCAGCTGCGCCGCCTGGCGGTCGACTGTGATGCCGATACCCTGATCGCCGACATCTACCAGATCGGGCCTGCCTGCCATACGGGCAGCCATTCCTGTTTTTACCGCCAGATCAACGAACTCTAAGGAGGAGACACATGAGCCAGATCGGAAACATCATGGACGAGCTGTATGCCGTCATCTCAGACCGCAAGCAAAACCCCAAGGAAGGATCCTATACCAATTACCTGTTTGACAAGGGCGTCGACAAGATTTGCAAGAAAATCGGCGAAGAAGCGGCCGAGGTCATCATCGCCGCCAAAAACAACAATGCCGGTGAAATCATTTACGAAGTCTCCGACTTGCTGTATCATCTCAATGTTCTGCTCGTCCAGAGCGAAATCCCCCTCGATTCCATCTATGCTGAATTGAAAAAGCGCCGCTGACCACCGGTCAGACGGCTTGATGAGGAAATATGCAAAGCAATGAAACTGAAACTGGCTTGATCCTGTCAGTTGTCAAAGCCTTCAAAGTGCTGGAACTCTTCACCAATGAACGACCGGAAATCGGGATCACCCAGATCAGCCGTGAGCTTGGCATGCCAGGCAGCACGGTGCATCGCCTGGTTTCGACTCTGGAAGCCCTGGGTTATTTGCGGCAAAACAGCGATAATGAGCGATACCGCCTCGGGATCGGGGCCTATATCCTCGGCAGCCGGGTCAAAATGCTCAACGAATTGTCGACCATCGCCAAGCCCTATCTGGCCGAGCTGTCCAATCGCTACAATGAGACATCCCATCTGTCGATCACCTTGGGCAATGACCGGCTCTTGTGTATTGACAAGAGCAAGACCAACCGCGGCTTTTTTGCGACGCCGGATGTCGGTGGCACCCATCGGATCCATATCACCTCCAGTGGCAAAGCGATGCTGGCCTTCATGCCCGAAGCGGAGCAGGACCGGATCATTTCCCAGATCCAGTTCCAGCGCTATACCCCGAATACGATCATGACAGCGGAACAACTCAAGGAGCAATTGCAGGTCATCCGGCGCGAAGGCATTGCCATCGACAACGAGGAATCGGAGCTTGGCCTGTTTTGCTGCGGGGCGCCGATTTTTGATGCCGAGGGCAAATGTTTTGCCGCCATCAGCATCTCGATGCCCATCAGCCGCTCGAGCAGCCAGATCGATGTCATCAAGCAGGATGTCAAATCCTTTGCGGCGAAAATCTCCCGGGAGCTTGGCTACCGGGAGTAGAGGCAGTCAGGGACGGCTCGATCGAATACCTGCTATGGTGCCAACAAAAAACCCCTGGACCAGACCATCGGCCTGACCAGGGGTTCTTTGCTTGAGGGGGCTGAAAGCTATCAGTTAGCTGACAGGTGAATTAATAGCCGGACAGGGATACATGACCCAGCGGCCCAAAGCGGACAAATACCGAGTCGCCCGGATTGAAATCAAAGACCGGCGTGAACGAACCGGACAGAATCAATTCCCCGGCCTGGAGCGGATTGCCATAGGCGAGCATTTTATTGGCCAGCCAGACGACGGAATTGATCGGATTGTTCATGACGGCTGCGCCGCAGGCGGTATAGACCAATTCCCCATTTTTGTACGAGGCCATCGGGACCATGCTCAGATCCAGCTCGTTGAGCGGAACCAGCTGGTTGCCTCCGGTCACGACCCGGGCATAGGAGGCGCTGTCGGATACAGTGTCCTGGATCTTGATTTTCCAGTCCTTGATCCGGCTGTCGACAATTTCCAGAGCAGGCATGACGCCGGCTGTCGCCCGGATCACATCCCAGGGTGTGACAAAGGGTCCCTTGAGGTCTTCCTTGAGCACAAAGACAATTTCGGCTTCGATCCGCGGCCGGATCAATTTGGACAAATCAATCGATTCACCGTCCAGCACCAGACCGGCATTCGTCATGATCCCATAGTCAGGCTCCCTGACCCCGACCTGTTCGCGGATGCCCTTGCTGGTCAGGCCGATCTTCTTGCCGATGATCGTTTCACCACGATTCACCTTCAGCTGGATGACTTCCTTCTGGATCTGATAGGCATCATCGATGGTGATGCCAGGATAGCGGTCGGTCAGTGGTAAAATCGGGCTGGCTGTATCCTCGGCAACCAGTAATTCGTGAGCAAGCAATTCAATCAGTTTCGTTTCGATGGTTATCACCTCCCAATGGTTGTATCGTAGCAAATGACGTTTTAGTTGTAAATGATCATTTTCCGTATTATGGAATGTGATTCCGAATAAATGTGAATGTTGTTCGGACGGCTAAATCGGTGCATTTACGGGCCATAGCCAGGAAAATCATGCATTATTTCTTAAATTACAAAAGATGGTCGCGGTTAATTGGCTTTTAAAATAAGCAATATGCACAAAATATTGTCAGATATATTTACTTCGGATCGGAGTGGTATTTTATTGAACCCTTGGCGAAGAGATGATAAGATATCCGTGATACAGAACGCTATTCCATAATGTGGAATAAATATTCCGAAAGCAGGTGATTCTATTGGCCAAAATAAAAGTGGGCATCATTGGCCCGGGCAATATCGGCACCGACCTGATGTACAAGGTCATGCGCAGCCCCGTTCTCGAGATGTCCGTCATGATGGGCGTGGTCCAGTCGACCGGACTGCAGCGCGCCGCTGACTTGGGTTTCAAGACTTCCATTGAAGGCATCCATTATCTGGAGCAAAATCCGGAACTGGCAGATATCGTCTTTGACGCAACCACCGCCAAAGCCCATCTGGAATCGCATGCACCGATCCTTGAGCGCCTGGGCAAGGTCGCCGTCGACCTGACACCGGCGGCTGTAGGCCAGATGGCCACCCCGATGGTCAATCTGCAGGACTGCCTGGATCGCAAATTGCGCAATGTCAATTTAATCACGTGTGGTGGCCAGGCGACAACCCCGATCGTCTGGGCCATCAGCCAGGCGATGTCGATTCAATATGCCGAGGTTGTCACCGCAGTGGCCAGCAAAAGCGCCGGTCCCGGCACCCGCAAGAATATTGACGAATACACCCGGACAACCGCCCGCGCCCTGCGCGAGATTGGCGGCGCCAAGACCGCCAAGGTCATGACTGTTTTCAACCCGGCGATTCCCGAGCATCCCATGCGCAATACCATCTATTGCATCCCGGATGGCCCGGTGGACCTGGAAGCCGTACAAAAATCGGTCTATGCCATGGTCGACAAAATCAAGACCTATGTCCCCGGCTACGAAATGGTGCTCAGGCCCGTCATGCATGATGGCGTCCTGACAACCACCGTGATTATCCAGGGCGCCGGTGACTTCCTGCCGCCCTATGCGGGAAACCTCGACATTGAAACGGCTTCCGCGGTCAAGATGGCTGAACTCTATGCTGAAGCGATGCTGAAAGGAGAATTCTGACATGAGCCTTCCATCCTCAGTCCGGATTATCGATACCACCTTGCGGGATGGCAGCCATGCCGTCCATCACCAGTACACCATGGACCAGGTTTTCAAAATTTGCCAGGGCCTGGAAGCGAGCGGCGTTTATGCGGCCGAAGTCGGCCATGGCGCAGGCCTCGGCGGCTCCGTCCTCGAATATGGCTTTGCCAGGCATACCGACCGGGAGCTCTTGTCTTCCGCCCGCAAAGCCTTGAAGAACACGAAACTGGCGACCTTGCTCGTGCCCGGCCTTGGCACCATGGATGATCTCAGGGTCGGACTCGATGAAGGCCTGGAAATTGTCCGCATCGCCCTGCATTGCACCGAGGTCACCGCCGGCGAACAGCATATCGCCCTGGGCAAGCAGCTGGGACTGCAAACGATCGCCTTCTTCATGATGTCCCATATGGTTGAACCGGAAGTCCTGGCCGACCAGGCCCGCCAGGCTGTGGAATTTGGCGCCGACATCATCCAGATGGCCGACTCGTCCGGTGCGATGAGCCCCCAGCAGGTCCGGGACCGGATCCAGGCCATCCAGTCTGTCGTTCGCTGCCCGGTCGGCATCCATACCCATAATAACCTCGGCCTGGGTGTCGGCAATGCGATTGCCGCCGTGGAATGTGGCGCCGAATATGTCGATGCCACGCTCGAAGGCCAGGGCGCCGGCTGCGGCAATGCCAATCACCAGGCTCTGGTGGCCGTCCTGCGCAAAATGGGCCTCGATACCGGAACCGACCTGTATGCGCTGATGGATGTTGCCGAAAAGGAAGTCCGGCCGCTGATCAGGCATTCTCTCGAGATCACCAACGAATCCGTCATCCTGGGCTATACGGGCATCTACTCCAGCTTCTATCTGCATACCAAGGAAGCTGCAGAGAAATTCAATATCCCGGCGCGCGATATTTTCGAAGAACTCGGCAAACGCAAGGTCATCGGTGGCCAGGAAGACCAGATCATCGACATTTGCTACCAAATACTCGATCGAAGGGAAGGTAAGAACTAATGCGCAGTTCCATGATCAAGGATGGCGTCATCCGCGCCACCCAACGCTCACTCCTCAAGGCTACCGGCTTGTCGAACGAAGATTTGAAAAAGCCACTCATCGCAGTGGTCAACTCGTTCAATGAAATCAATCCCGGCCATGTCCATTTGCGCGAACTGGCCGAACATGTCAAGCTGGGGATCGCCTCCAAGGGCGGCATCGGCGTTGAATTCTCGGTCATCGGCCTTTGTGATGGCATTGCCATGGGCCATAATGGCATGCGCTACCCACTGGCCAGCCGCGAGCTGATTGCCGACTCGATCGAAGCCATGGTTGAAGGCCATCAGCTCGATGCCATGGTCATGATCACCAATTGCGATAAAATCACCCCTGGCATGCTGATCGCGGCAGCCCGGATCAATATCCCGACCATTTTCGTGGCCGGTGGCCCGATGTATGCCGGCTGCTTCAAAGGCAAGAGCACCGATGGCAGCAAATTGTACGAAGCGGCAGGACAGGTCGCGGTCGGCAATATGAGCCTCGAAGACCTCAATGAGCTCGAAGAGCAAGCTTCCCCGGGCTGTGGCGCCTGTGGTCTGCTGGGCACGGCCAATTCCATGAATGCGATGAGTGAAGCCCTCGGCATGTGTCTGCCCTTCAACTGCTGCATTCCGGCCTACCTGGCCAAACGCAAGGTCCTGGCCCGCAAAACCGGCGAAGCCATCCTCGACCTGTTCGAGCGTGACGTCAAGCCGCGCGACATCATGACGCGCCAGGCCTTCCTCAACGCCATTGCAGTCGACATGGCCATCGGTGGCTCATCCAATACGATCCTGCACTTGCTGGCTGTAGCCAAGGAAGCTCATGTGGACCTGACCTTGAAAGATTTCGACGAGCTGAGCATGCGCTCCAAAAAGCTGTGCAGCTTCTCGCCCGGCGGCATCTACCATATCGAAGACCTGTACAATGCCGGCGGCTTGCAGACCGTCATCACCGAGACCGCCAAGCTTGATTTTGTCGACCTGAACGTCCCGACCGTCACGGGCAAGACCATGGCCGAAAATGTCGCTGGCCGAACCTCCCTGATCCCGGATGTGGTCCGTTCGATGGAAAACGCCTACTATCCCGAAGGTGGCCTGGCCATCCTCTACGGCAACCTGGCCGTTGACGGCGCAGTCGTCAAGCAGTCGGCCGTTGCCCCGGAAATGATGAAAAACAGCGGTCCGGCCAAATGCTTCTCCTACGAAGAAGATGCTGTCGAAGCCATCTTGTCCGGCAAGATCGTCAAGGGCGATGTCGTCGTCGTGCGTTATGAGGGCCCGCGTGGCGGCCCGGGCATGCGCGAAATGCTGACCGCCACCGCCGCCATCGCCGGCGCCGGCCTGGACAAGGATTGTGCCCTGATCACGGATGGCCGCTTCTCCGGCGCAACCCGTGGCGCCGCGATCGGCCATGTATCCCCGGAAGCGGCCGAAGGTGGCAATATCGCCCTGATCGAAGACGGTGACATCATCGACATCGATATTCCGGCCCGCACCCTCAATGTCCGCCTCAGTGACGATGAGCTGGCCCAGCGCCGCCAGAAATGGGTCGCCCCCGCACCGAAGGTCACTGCCGGCTATCTGGTCCGTTATGCCAAGAGCGTCCGTTCGGCCAGCTTTGGTGCCGTGGTCGAATAAGGCCAGGCATCCCCAGTCATCCTCGCTTATTCAATGTGCTTGATAAAACCTGGGAGATTCCGGAAGATCTCCCAGGTGTCTGGGAGGAAGGGAGGAATCAGCCAAGTTCAACGCAAATCCGGGCTTGGCTTGCAGCTCAGCCGGACCCAACTGCCCTGTCAGACAACTATCAGATAAAAATCAAACGAAAAATCATGGAGGATTGTTATGTCAGGTGGATTACTCTTACTGTTTCTAGCGATCACGATCGCCATCATCCTCATTCTCATTCTACGGCTTAAAATGAATGCTGCCATTGCCATGTTTATTGGTGCCTGTTTCATGGGCTTTGCCAGTAACGTTGGCTTCATGCAAACCATTGGCGCCATCAGCACCGGCTTCGGCAATACCATGAAGGGGATCGGCCTGAGCGTCGGCTTCGGCATCATGCTCGGCCAGATCGTGGCCGATACCGGTGCCGTGCAGACGATCGCCAACAAAATGCTCAAAATGTTCGGTGAAAAGAAGTCTGACTATTCCATGGGTACGACGGGTTTTATCGTCTCGATCCCCGTCTTCTATGATGTCGGTTATGTCATCCTGATGCCGATCGCCAAGCTGCTGTCCAAGAAATCTTCCCAGAAAATCCTGCCCAACTTCGTCGGCGCCCTGACCGCTGGTCTTGGCATTGCCCATACCTTCATCCCGCCGACCCCCGGCCCACTGACTGGCGGCCAGCTGATGGGCGTCCCGGTTGGCACGACGATCCTGGCTGGTATTGCGATCGGTTTGCCGACCTTCCTGATCTCGATGACCATCTATAACCAAGTCTTTGTCAAGAACCCCAAGTTCTGGGATCCGGCGACCTGTGAAGAACATGATCCGATCGCCGAGGCCGAACTCGCTGCCCGTGAAAAAGAACTGATCAAAGACGAAAAGAACCTGCCCAGCTTTGGTCTATCGATGCTGCCGATCTTCCTGCCTGTCATCCTGATCCTGATCGGTACCGTCTGGGGAGCCATTGTCGGCAAGAACGCTGAAGGCGTTTCCCTGGTGCCCAACTTCGTCCAGATGATTTCATCCAAAGAAGTCGCCATGTTCTTTGGCATCCTGGCCTCCTTCCTGCTCTGCCCAGGCCGCCTCAGCCTCAAGCAAATTGACAAGAGCATGACCGTCGCGATGTCTGCAGCCGGAACCGTTCTTCTGATCACCGGCATGGGCGGCGCACTCGGCAATGTCCTGGCTGTCGCTGGCATCGGCGATGCCCTCAAAGCAATCCTTCTGACCATGAGCATCCCGGCGATTCTTTTTGCCTGGTTCATCGCCGCCCTGCTCAAAGTTGCCCAGGGTTCCGGTACCGTTTCGATGATCACCTCCCTCGGCATCATTGCCGCCATGGG
>CAZCMX010000005.1:51641-61662 GCA_964499985.1 uncultured Mageeibacillus sp. | reverse complement strand
TTTCCATATCTGGCAATATTTTGCTTCACTTTTGAGTAGATTTTGGTGCTATAATGATTGCCGTACGATGTGTCAAAATGGGAGGTAATGAATATGTATATTGATAAGCAAGTCCAGCGTGGCTATAACGAATATGTCAGTCTGGACAAAAATAATGGCGAAGGCAGCTGGATGGATGTCGGCTTGCTCGTCATGGAGGCCGGTGACACCTATACATTTGCCGAGGACAAAAAGGAATTCTCCTGGATCCTGATCAAGGGCCAGGCAACGGTCGAATTCAATGGCCAGAAGGTCGACATGGACCGGCCCAATCCTTTTGACTACAATCCGTGGTGCATCCTGATGCCGGCTGGCAGCACCTGTACGCTGACTGCCCAGGCCCATAGCGAATTCTATGTCCAGAAATCCTACAATGACAAGGCCTTTGCGGCCCACCTGTATACCCCGGACGAGGTTGATACCTGGCGCCGTGGAGCCAATGGTGAGCTGGACAATTGCATCAAGCGCGATGTCCGCACCTGCTATGACTATGAAACGGCGCCCTATTCGACCATGGTCCTGGGCGAAGTCATCAATCTGCCGGGCAAATGGTCGAGCTATCCGCCCCATGGCCACCCGCAGCCGGAAATCTATTTCTACCATTTCGAAAAGCCGCAGGGCTTTGGTGCGGGCTGGGTCAACGGTGGCGTCTATGAGCTCCACCACAATGGCTGTGCGGTCATCACTGAGGGCACCCATGCCCAGGTCATGGCTCCGGGCTATGCCTGCTGCTATATGTGGGGCATCCGCCATCTGCCTGGCAATCCCTGGGAAAAAACCCGCATCGATGACCCCACCCATGAATGGCTGCTGGATCCCAAGGCCGAGTATTGGAACGGCGACCAGAAATAACCCTCACAGTCCGGCATGATCATCGCCCGACTTCCGATTGCATCAAGAAACAGGCTCCGGTCTCCCGGGGCCTGTTTCTTTTCCCGCGAAGCGGAGCATCAGATCAGGTAATTGCTGACATGCTCAAGCATGCCATCCTTGAAATAGACCCGGGGGACCCGCTTGCCGATCAGGCAGGTCACTTCATAATTGATGGTGTCCAGCCATTCGGCCATCTCATCGACTGTGAGGATCGCTTCCCGGCCATTGAATGTCTGGCGGCCAAACAGGACAATTTCCGAACCGGTTCTGATATGCTCACGATCGGGCAGTTCGGTCAGATCGGCCATGCAGGTGTCCATGCAGATCCGGCCGACCACGGGGGCTCGCTGGCCATGGACCAGAACGCTGGCGCGGTGGGTCAGACGGCGCGAATAGCCATCGGCATAGCCAATTGGAATCGTGCCGATCACACTGTCGCGCGCGGTGGTGAACAGTCGTCCATAGCTGATCGAGGTCTCTGGCGGAACGGTCTTGACCAGGACCAGGTTCGATTTCAAGGTCATGGCCGGTTGCAAGTCGGTATAGGCTGAGGGACAGCCGGGGGGAACCATGCCATACAGGATCAGGCCGGGCCGCACCATGTCCAGGTGCATGGCCGGAAAACGCATGGTGGCCGCCGAATTGCAGACATGCTTGATCGGGATCGGCAGGCCGATGCGGTCCAGCTCGCGGCTGATCCCCATGAATTGCTCGAATTGCTGCCAGGTATAATGGTCGTCCGGCTCGTCAGCTGTGGCAAAATGGGTGAACAGGCCTTCAATCACCATGCGCGGCAGGCGGGCGATCGCCGTGATGGCCTTGATCGCTTCGTAGCCGGCCATGAAGCCGACCCGGCCCATGCCAGTGTCCACTTTGATGTGGATTCTGGCATCCTGGCTCAGCTCGACCGCAGCAGCGGAGAGCGCCTGGGCCAGGTCCAGGCTGTAGACCGTCTGAGTCAGGCGATGGGCGATGATTTCCGGAGCCCGGCGAGGGTCGGTATAGCCGAGGATCAGGATCGGCACGTCAATGCCACGGTCACGCAGCTGGATTCCTTCATCGAGCATCGATACCGCCAGGCGGGTCGCGCCATTTTTCAGCAAGACGGGCACCACCCGCTCGACGCCGTGGCCATAGCTGTCTGCCTTGACGACGGCACAGATCTCGGCACTGCGCCTGACTTGGCGCCGGATCGTCTCGACATTGTGGGCAATGGCATCCAGGTCCACTTCCGCCCAGCTGCGATTGGGCAAATATTCAGGTGACATGGTTTCCTCCTGGTTCATCGGTCTTCCCATCCTGCAGCGGCAAAGGCCCGGCCAAAAGCGCGCAGGACATCGCCAGGCAACAGGGACCGGTTTCCTGTGCCGCCCTGGGCCAGGTCGGCCGCCAGGTCAGCCGCCAGGCCATGCAGATAGGCTCCTGCTGCAGCGGCTGCAAAGGCGGCCAGCCCCTGCGCACAGAGCCCGGCAATCAGGCCACACAGGACATCACCACTGCCGCCCTTGGCCAGGCCGGCATTGCCGGTCGGGTTGAGCCAGATTCTGCCATCGGGATGCGCAATGACCGTCGATGCCCCCTTGAGCAGGACGATGGCATCGAGGCGGGTTGCCAGCTCAGCTGCGGCAGTCTGCCGGTCTGACCAGTCCAGATCCGGGGCGAGGCGGGAGAATTCGCCCGGATGGGGTGTCAGGATGGCCCGGTCAAGGCCTTTCAGGCTGCGGCTGGCCAGAAGGGGCCGGTACTGCTCGAGGTCGCCGGCCAGCGTATTGAGGCCATCGGCATCGATGACCACTTGCGGGCTTTGCTCCAGGACCAGCTGCAGCGCCTGTGGCAACCAGCTGGCCTGGCCGGCGCCCGGTCCGATCGCGACGGCCTGCTTGCCGGCCACCAGGTTACGCAGCACTGGGGCCAGTTTGCCCGGGTTCTGTTCCGGCAAGGCCGTCAGCAGAGCGTCCGCCACTGCAGGCAGGACCTGGGGGGCAACCGTTTCGCCCGTGCCGAGATAGACCAGGCCGGCACCCGCGCGACTGGCTGCCTCGGCAGCCAGAGCGGCGGCCCCGGGCAGGCCGGGTGAGCCGCCCAGGACCAGGACGCGGCCAAAGGTCCCCTTGTGGCTGTTCGGGTGACGCTCGATCCGCAGGCGCCGGATCATGACCGGATCGATTTGCTCCGGCGGGCGCCGGTCCAAGAGCAAGCGCTCCACCCATTCATCCGGGATCCCGATGCGGTCGATGATGATCTCGCCGGCAGCGAACCGGCCAGGCGTGGCACTGATGCCGGTCTTGGGCCGCACCATCGTGACGGTCGCATCAGCCTGGACAGCACCCTCGGCGATCCGGGCTGTATCTGCGTCGATCCCGCTGGGCAGGTCGATCGCCACCACCCGCGTGCCGGCCTGTCGCCAGGTCGCCAATTGCCGGGTCCAGGCTATCACCGGGGCCGGCAAGGGGCGGTCTGCCCGGTAGCCCGTGCCAAAAATGCCATCCAGGACCCAGTCAGGCCGGGCATAGCCTGGCCCCGGGCCGAGGGGTCCGGCCGGGTCGGGTCTGGTCTCATCCGGATCAGGCAGACCTGTCAAAATCGGATGGCCCAGGCAAAGCCAGGCCTGCCGGTTCATGGCGGCTTCTTCAGGGAGGCTCGAACCCGGGAACAGATCGACCACCGTGACCGGGAACTGCTCGGCAGCCAGCAAACGGGCGGCCGCATAGGCATCGCCGCCATTCTGGCCTTTGCCGGCCAGGACCAGGATCGTGGACTGGCTGCGCCGTGCAGGCGGGACGCTGGCCAGGAAATAACGGCCGACCGCGGTAGCAGCCTGCTCCATCAGCTGCAGCAGGGGCAGCCCGGTCAGCTCGCTCCAGGCCTGGTCCAGTTTCTTTTGATCGTCACGGCGCAAAGTCAGCATCGGGCGGCCTCCATCCCGGAAATTTCTTTCCAGCTGACCTTATTATACGGTAAATCCAGTCCCTGCGTTTCAAAAAAAGAAGCTGTCTCGCAGTTTGAGACAGCTCCAGGCGGGTTTGATTCGGGTGGCTGATCCGGGTCGCTTACAGGTGCTTGTCGAGCGCTGCGGCCAGCTCGGAATAGGGGCGGGCACCGATCAGGCGTTCGACAACCTGGCCATTTTTCAGGATATAGAGGGTCGGGATGCTCATGACCCGGAATTTTTCGGCCAGTTCGGTCTGTTCGTCAACATTGACCTTACCGATCACGGCGCGGCCAGCATATTCCTGAGCAAGTTTGTCAACGGTCGGCGCGACCATGCGGCAAGGACCACACCAGACAGCCCAGAAGTCGAGCAAGACGGGCTTGTCGCTTTTCATGACGACTTCATCAAAATTACTAGCCTGAACGGTAACAGTCATTGGTTTCCTCCTAATAAGCCGGGGTGTGGTGAATCGGTCCCACCGGCACTGCTTGTTTGACTCGATAGTAGAGCATGCCCATAATTTCCACAGTAACTGAAGTTACATGCCCTTTCGCGGGGCCGCAGCAAGGGCCAGAGGCTGGCGTCCAGGTCCGTTTTCAGTTCTCAGCGCGGATCGAATCCAGATCGAACGGGGTCTCCTGGTAGACATAATAGTTGAGCCAATTGGCAAAGAGCAGATACGCCGAGCTGCGCCAGCGCATGATCGGCGGCTTGGCCGGATCATCGTTCTGGAAATAATTCCGCGGCAGGTCAATCGACAGGCCACGGCCCAGGTCACGGTCGTATTCGGACTTGAGGGTCAGGGGATCGTACTCGACATGACCGGTCAGGAAAATCTGCCGCCCGCTCATGTCGGAAACGGCATAGACCCCGGACTCTTCAGATTCGGACAGGATGCGCAGGTCGCTGACCTGTTCAATGTCACTGCGGCGGATCTCCGTATGGCGGGAATGCGGCACGTAGAAGACATCATCGAGGCCACGGAACAGCTTGACCGGCCGGGTCCAGCTGCGGCTATGGGCAAAAATCCCGAACATCTTGGCCGGCAGGTCATGCTTGGGGATGCCATAGTGGTAGTACAGTCCCGCCTGGGCGCCCCAGCAGATGTGCATGGTTGAATAGACATGGGATTTGCTCCAGGCCATGATCTCGCAAAGCTCAGGCCAGTAGGCCACCTCTTCGAACGACATCTGCTCGACTGGGGCCCCGGTGATGATCATGCCGTCGTAATGGCGATGGCGGACCTGGTCAAAGGTCTCGTAGAATTTGATCAGGTGGTCCGTCGAGGTGTTTTTCGGATTGTAGCTGGCGGTGTACAGGAAATCGACATCGATCTGCAGCGGCGTATTACTCAGCAGGCGCAACAGCTGCGTCTCGGTGACCACCTTGGTTGGCATCAGGTTGAGCAGGAGGATTTTCAGGGGCCGGATATCCTGGGTGTACGCACGGTCGTCACGCATGACGAAGACACTCTCTTGCTCGAGAATCTCTGCCGCCGGCAGGTCGTTGGGAATTTTGATCGGCATGGCGTACCTCCTTTGGGTGATGGGTTCAGGACAGCCGAGTCATCGGTGCTGCCTGCTAAAAATAGTAGCGGACCGGAAGGACTTGTCAAGCAAGTTCAGATGAATTCGTGCAGGATCGACTGGGCTGGAATCTCGACATGGTCGATCATCGGGATATGCTCGCAGGCCAGAGCCAGGTGGCGGGCTTCCGCGATGGCGGATTCGAGGTCGGCATAGCCAACCCGGTTGTCCCGGCTGATATAGATCGAGGCTGGCAGGGTGTCGTCCTCGTATTGCTGCAGGGAGCTGAGGATATGGTGGTATGCCTTGGGGGCCACCACGCAGAATTCATAGTCCAGGCAGGAGTTGATATAGACATCGGCCTGCTTCAGGTACTGGGGGAAAAACTGCTGCTCGGTCTGGTCGATCATCGGCCAGTAGTCGATGGTCGACAGGGCGGTCGAGCCGCGGTGGACGACATCACGGCTGATGCGGCGCAGCATGCGCAGATCCCGGCTGCCCAGGAGCTGGCGGCCGTCGAGCAGGGAGCACCAGGGCATGATAAAGACCCCCAGCCAGGCCTGGCGGGGCAAATGGCCGACAATCGAATCATGCAGGCCATGCAGGCCCTCCACAATCAGGAGGTCGCCGGGGCCCAGGGTCAGCTGGTTCTCGTCTGGCATGGTCCGGGTCCGGCTCACGAAATCAAAGCGGGGCAAGATGATGGATTTGCCTGCGAGCAATTCAGCCAGCTGGGCAGCCATCAGGCTCGTCTCCAGGGTATCGAGGCTTTCGAAGTCCGGCCGGCCCCAGGCATCATAGCGGACACTGTCCACCTTATAATAGTCATCCAGCGAAACCACTCTGGCCTGGCGGCCACTCTCGCGCACAGACTCGGCAAGGCGCCGGCTGAATGTGGTTTTGCCGGACGAGGTCGGGCCAGAAACAAAAACAGCCTGGATGTCCAGATCTTCGGTGACGCGGCGGACCACCTTGGCCAGCTGCTTCTGGAAGCGTTCTTCGGAATGCTGGACAAAATCCCGGAAGCGGTTCACGCCCAGGGATTCCTCCAGGTCCTCGATGCTGAGAATCCTCATATGGACCAATTGCGCCATGATATCATCTCCTGTCCAGCCAAGATCGGCAAAATCCAGGGGTTAACCCGTATGTCTTTTGTTTTTTCCTATGTTATCATCATTTTTGATTATTTGTCTGTATGTCCGGTGACACGGACTTCGCATGGCCTAAGGAGATCGAGCATGGTTGGAGCAGGAACACTCGTCAATATGGCCGCCATTGTGGCGGGGGCCGGACTGGGCACCCTGGCCCGCGGCGGCCTGCCGGAACGGATCCGGCGCACCACATTGCAGGGGATCGGCCTGGCCGTCCTCTTTATCGGCATCAGTGGCACTCTGGTGCAGATGTTCAAGGTGGAGGGGGATATCCTGACCAGCACCCAGGGCATGCTGATGATCCTCTCCCTGGTCATCGGCAGTCTGGTGGGGGGCGCCCTCAATATCGAGCGGCGACTGGAAAACCTGGGCGGCCTGCTGCAGCGCCTGTTCCGGGCCAATGGCCAGAACTCCACCTTTGTCGAGGGTTTTGTCTCGGCAACCATTCTCTACTGTGTCGGCGCGATGGCCATTCTCGGCTCCCTCGAGGATGGTCTGACCGGTAATGCCACCACCCTGTATGCCAAATCGATCCTCGACGGCACGGTGGCCATTTTTTTCACAGCCACCCTCGGCAGCGGGGTCTTCCTCTCGGCGCTTTCCGTGGGCATCTACCAGGGGGCCATCACCCTGCTGGCCAAATCCCTCCAGCCCTATATGAGTGATGCCCTGGTCGGTCAGCTGTCCCTGGTGGGCTCAGTCCTGATCGCAGGCATTGGCTTCAACTTCCTGTCCGAGAAAAAAATCGCGATCGGCAATTTGCTGCCAGCGGTTTTCGTGCCCGTCCTTTTTGCAGTTTTCCAGAGATTCTGGCCATTTTAAAGCAATTTCAGCCGGATTTTTGCCAGTTCTTGTTGACGGATTTTCAGGAGCAGTTCAAAATAGTCAATCAAGGCTGGGCTTTGCCAAGTCCTGTCTTTTTTGCCAAAGTGCTTTTCCCACATATAGACACATCCCATGGAACAGAGGAGAACTGATATGCGTCACGCCAAGAAACTTGTCGCACTGGCCCTGGCCAGCGTCCTGTCCCTGAGCCTTCTTGCTGGCTGTGCCAAGAAAGAAAGCAATCAATTCAAGGTCGGCCTGGAATGCAACTATGCCCCCTTCAACTGGACCCAGACGGACACCAGCAATGGCGCGGTCTCGATCAGCAATAGCCCCAGCGAATATGCCGGTGGTTATGACGTTGAAGTGGCCAAGAAAATCGCCGCCAAGCTCGGCAAAGAGCTGGTCATCGTCAAGACGGAATGGGACGGCCTGATTCCTGCCCTGACCTCGGGCAAGATCGACGCCATCATCGCTGGCATGTCGCCGACCGAGGAACGCAAGGCCACCGTCGATTTTTCCGATTCCTACTACCGCTCCGACCTGGTCGTTGTCGTTAAGAAGGACAGCCCGTTTGCCGCAGCGAAGTCGCTGGCAGACTTGAGTGGCGCCAAAATCACCGCCCAGCTCAATACCTTCCACTATGAGGTGGTTGACCAGATCGCTGGCGTCGACAAGCAGACGGCCATGGACAATTTCCCGGCCATGATCGTTGCAGTGGCCTCGGGCAAGATCGATGGCTATGTCTCGGAAAAGCCCGGTGCCATTTCAGCCGTCGCCGCCAATACGGATCTGACCTATGTCGAATTTGCCGCCGGCCAGGGCTTCACCTATGCCGATGAAAATGTCGCCGTCGCCGTCGCCGTCAAAAAAGGCAGCGCTGACCTGGTCAAGACGATCAATGCCGCTTTGGCTGAAATCCCGCAGGACCAGCGTGACACCATGATGGAAACCGCGATCAAGACCCAGCCGGTCACCCAGTAAGCACCATGGAAGCCGCAGCCACAGGATTCGCCTTAGCCGCCCTGCCGGAAACATTCTGGGCCTGGGTGCTGTTTGTCATCCGGCAATATGGCACCCTTTTCCTGACCGGGGCCGGGAATACACTGTTGATTGCCATCACTGGCACCGCGGCCGGCTTTTTGATCGGGCTGCTCGTGGCCATTGTCCGCACGATCCCGCTCAAGCCATCCACCCCCCTGCCTGTCCGCGGCCTGGTCAAATTTGCCCAGTTCCTGTTGACCGTCTACATCGAGGTTTTCCGCGGCACCCCGATGATTGTCCAGGCCATGGTTCTGTACTATGGTTCCTCGCAGCTGCTCGGCTGGAACCTTTCCGCCATCCTGGCCGGTATCCTGATCGTCTCGATCAATACCGGAGCTTATATGGCCGAAATCATCCGCGGCGGCATCGACTCGATCGACCGCGGCCAGTCCGAGGCCGCACAGGCGATCGGCATGAACCACTTGAAGACCATGGTCTATGTGATCCTGCCCCAGGCGATCCGCAATATCCTGCCGGCGACCGGCAATGAGCTGGTGGTCAATATCAAGGACACCTCCGTGCTCAATGTCATTTCCGTAACCGAATTGTTCTTCATGAGCAAATCGGCTGCCGGCACCTATCTTCGGTATTTCGAAGTCTTCTTTGTCACCAGTGTGATCTACCTGATCCTGACCTTCACCGTCACCCGCCTGCTCCGCCTCTTGGAGAAAAAGCTTGATGGGCCGGATAATTACACCATCATGGGCTCGCAGACCACCCCAGACGGCATGATCCATGTCCGCCATGGCGATGGCAGCCTGGCCATGCGCGGAAAGTGGGGTGGCCAGGCATGAATGACAGGCAGCTTGCAGAGCCGCTCACAGGCGATGCTGGCAATATCATCGAGGTTGTCCACCTCGGCAAGAAGTTTGGCGCCAATGAAGTCTTGCGCGACATTGATTTCAATGTCCAGAAGGGCGAAGTCGTCTCGATCATCGGTTCGTCAGGTTCCGGCAAATCGACCCTCCTGCGCTGCATCAACCTGCTCGAGACACCGACCTCCGGCGATATCCTGCACCATGGCGAGAGCATCCTGCGTGGCAACCACCGCGTCTCCGAATACCGGACCCATGTTGGCATGGTCTTCCAGCAGTTCAATCTCTTCAACAATATGAATGTGCTCGACAATTGCCTGGTCGGCCAGATCCGCGTCCTGGGCCGCAAGCCCGACGAAGCCCGCCAGAAAGCCCTGGCCTATCTGGAAAAGGTTGGCATGGCCCAGTTCATGAATGCCAAGCCGCGCCAGCTCTCCGGCGGCCAGAAGCAGCGGGCCGCCATCGCCCGCGCCCTGGCCATGGAGCCAGAGATCCTGCTCTTTGACGAGCCCACCTCAGCCCTCGATCCGGAAATGGTCGGCGAAGTCCTCAAGGTCATGCGAGACCTGGCCAACTCCGGCCTGACCATGCTCGTTGTCACGCATGAAATGCAGTTCGCCCGTGAAGTCAGCAATCGGGTGGTCTTCATGGACAAGGGCGTGATCGTCGAGGATGACCGCCCCGAAGTCATCTTCAATGCGCCGCGCCAGGAGCGGACCCGAGTCTTCCTGGACCGCATCCTGGATAGAAACTGACCGGCAGACAGGACGGCCGGGCTGAGTAGCCTTGGCTCTGTGTGGCCTTGGCTGTGTGGCC
>CAZCMX010000005.1:50003-51541 GCA_964499985.1 uncultured Mageeibacillus sp. | reverse complement strand
CTGTGTGGCCTTGGCTGTGTGGCCGGGCGGTATGCCTGAGCGGCATGTCCTATAGGAGGCAAGGCCTTGACCAGTGACCAGTCCCAAACGACCGATAGCACCGCCCAGGACGCAGCGATCTGCTCCTGGGCGGTTTCAGATCCGCTTTACCGCCAGTACCACGATCTCGAATGGGGTCAGCCCCTGCACGATGACCGGGCTTTATTCGAGCTATTGATTCTCGAAGGGATGCAGGCTGGCCTGAGCTGGCTGACCATCCTGAGAAAGCGTGAAAATTTCCGCCTGGCTTTTGCGGGCTTTGATCCCGCCCTGGTTGCCGAATTTGGCGAGGAAAAGGTGGCTGAGCTGCTCGGCAATGCCGGAATCATCCGCAACCGGCTGAAAATCCGGGCAGCCATCCAGAATGCCCGCGCCTTTCTCCAGATCCAGGCCGAATGGGGCAGTTTTGACGCCTATTTATGGTCCTTTGTTGACGGCCAGCCGGTCATCCATACCCCAGTCGTCTTAGCCGAAGTACCAGCCCGGACCGAGTTGTCGGACCGCCTGAGCAAGGACCTCATCCAGCGCGGTTTCAAGTTCGTTGGATCAACGATTATCTACGCCTTCCTGCAGGCTGCCGGACTGGTCAACGACCATCTGGTCAGCTGCCCGGCTCACCCTGGCTTTGCCAGGCAGATCGA
Source organism: uncultured Mageeibacillus sp. (assembly GCA_964499985.1). Classification (GTDB taxonomy): domain Bacteria; phylum Bacillota; class Clostridia; order Saccharofermentanales; family UBA5734; genus UBA5734. The sequence goes on along the minus strand of CAZCMX010000005.1, from coordinate 50,861 downwards.
ATCCGGGCGGCCCGGTCCGGGTCGGGCTGGGCCGGAGCCAGTGCAGACAGGGCCGGAGAGGCCCGGTCCGGGTCGGGAGGCTCAGTGGTTATGAAAATACGCCCGCAAGTCTGGGCCCATCGCGGCGCTAGCTTTGAAGCCCCGGAAAACTCACTAGCCGCCTTTTCGCGGGCGATTGAAAGTGGCGCCGACGGAATCGAGCTCGATGTCCAGCGCACTGCAGATGGGGTTCTGGTCGTCACTCACGATGAAACAACCGACCGACTGACTGGTCAGCCCGGCCAGATTGCCCGGCTCACCCTGGCTCAGCTAAGAACCCGCAATTTCGCGGCCCCCTGGCCTCACTGGCCAGCCGTCACCTTGCCTACGCTCGATGAGGTGCTCGACTTGTGCCACAAGACCAGCCTGAAAATAAACATTGAGTTGAAAAACAGCGAGGTTCCTTACCGGGGGATGGAAAAGCAGGTGGTCGCCCGAGTCCAAGCCTTCGGTCTGCAGGACCAGGTGATCTATTCCAGCTTCAATCCCATCAGTCTCTGGCGGTTGCGCTGGATCGCACCCGCAGCAGCCAAGGGCTATCTGTACAGCGATATCCGGTCCAGACCCTGGCCGTCTGCTTTGCTGACCGGAGTCTTAGCCCTCCACCCTTCCCGCGACAATCTGGCCGTACCCGGGCTGGTTCAGAGAGCCCATCGTCATGGTCTGGCCGTCCATGTCTGGACGGTCGATGAACCAACGCAGTGGGAACTGTGCCAGCAGCTGGGCGTCGATGCAATCATCACCAACCAGCCCCGGGAAGCCTTAGCGTATTTCGGTGGTCCCTGAGTTGTTTCGCAGGTTTAGTAGGATTCCGTTTTT
>CAZCMX010000005.1:42861-49903 GCA_964499985.1 uncultured Mageeibacillus sp. | reverse complement strand
CGCCAACGGTGCCAGGCTCGGCACCCTCACCCAGCGCCCTCTCTCAGCACCCAGGCTCGACGCCCTCTCCCAGCGCCCTCACTCGGCGCACTCACCAAGAGCCCTCGCCCGCTAAAGCCCCTCCCCGGTCACCCCGGTCACCCCGCCCTCGGACAGGTCCGCGCACTTGGCCCAGGGATCAGGCCGCGGTGATTTCTGCCTGTTTGCCTGTCAGGGCTGCCTTTTTCCAGCGGCCACTGAGGTAGAAGGGCAGGACGGCCAGCAGGCCGACCAGCCAGCCGGCGCCATAACTGAAGAACATGGTGTCGCGGCCGAACCAGTGGACGAACAGGTAGGCAAAGGGCACCCGGATCAGCCACAGGGACAAGAGGGTCGCGATCAGAGGGATGAAGGTACTGCCCGCGCCGCGCATGGCGCCGTTCAGGACAAACAGGATGGCCAGCAGGAAATAGAACGGCACGACGGTGACCAGATAGACCTGGCCTGCCTCGATGACGGCCGGACTGGTTGTGAACAGCTCGAGCAAGGTGCCTGAGAACAGCAAAAGCAGCACACAAACCAGGACGCTCAGGCCGACGGACAGCTTCAAGGTCGCGTGGATGCCGGATTTGACCCGGTCCCAGCGGCCGGCTCCAACATTCTGGCCGACATAAGTCGTAATGGCATTGGAGAAGGTCATCATGGGCAGGAAAGCGAAGGCATCAATTTTATTGGCCGCATTGTAGCCGGCCATGAAATCCGATTGAAAGCTGTTGATCAAAGCCTGGAGGACAATCGCCCCGATGGCAAATGACATGTTCTGCAGGCTGACCGGCAGGCCGATGCGCAGGCTGTCGGCTAAAAGGCGCCGGTCAAAGACCAGGTTTTTCAAATCGATCTTGATGTGGGGATTGACCTTATTGATGTGGAGAATGCCATAGACGAAGGAAAACGCCTGGGCGATGACGGTGGCCCAGGCCACACCAGCCACACCCCAGCCGAAGAATACGACAAAAACGAGATCCAAGACGATATTGATCACGGTTGCGATTCCGACATAGATCAAGGGCGAGCGGCTGTCGCCGAGGCCTTGCAGAATGCCGCTGTTGACATTGAAGCCGAAGACCGCCAGGGTGCCGATGAAGGTGATCTGCATATAGGTTGTCGCCAGGTCAATCGTATCCGGAGGGGTATGGATCAGGAGCAGGATCGGCCGGCTGATGAGCAAGCCGATGGCACCGATCACGATGGCCATGCCAAACATGGTCACATACAAGGTGTCAACGGTGCGTCGGACGCCTTCCAGGTCACCGGCGCCAAAATACTGGGCAATGATGACACTGGCACCCATGCCCAGGCCGATGAACAGGGAAATGATCATGAAGACAATCGGAAACGTTGTGCCGACCGCAGCCAGGGCTTCAGTCCCGACAAAGCGGCCAACGACAGCACTGTCGACCATATTGTAAAGCTGCTGGAGCAGGTTGCCCAGCAGCATGGGAATGGAAAAGCGCACGATCAGACGGTAGGGGCTTCCCTCCATCATATTGAGCGCAGCAGAATCAGACATCAAGGACCTCCTCGAACAATTGACCCGGTTCTTTTGCACAGCGGATTTGCCCAGTATAACCCGGCAATTGTTGTTTGGCCAGTCCGGCAAACCGCGTGTAGAGGTGTTCGAAGGGATAGCCATGCATCGGGAAGCAAAGCCTTGGCTGCAAGACATCGAGCATGGCCAGGGCACCATTGGCGACCGGCGGTTCCTGCCAGCCATCGCTGGTGCAGACCGGGATGAAGGCAAGATCGATCTTGAGGCCGGATTTTACCAGCTGCTGGCGGATGTCCGCAAGGGACTGCGCATGCCGGTCGGCATAAATGGGCTCATCCGTCCAGCAGGCCAGGTCACCGCCATGGTAGAGGGTCAGCTCGGGGAATTGGGCGATCAGGGCGACGCCCTGGTCAGACGAGGCAAAGGTCCAGAGCCGGGCATCACCGATCGCATGGACTTCATCGGGCCGGACGAGGCGGGTGCGGACTTGCGGGGCTGGGACTGCCGGATCAGGATCGGCTGAGTCCAGGCCCAGTACAAAAACATGCCCCTGGCCAGGTAAATTCGCCAGCCACTGGTGCAGGCCTGGATGGTAATGGTCTTGATGCCGGTGTGAGGCAAAGACGAAAACAGGCTTGCCGGACTCAGGCAAGTCCGCTGAACCCAGCCATTCCGGCTGCTTGGCCGATAGTCCGAGAGCCCCAGAGGCCAGGGAACCGGCCGGTGTCTCATCCCGCTCCGGCAGAAGGCCGTAATCCAGAATCAGGTAGCGATTGGCTGTTTCGACGAGCCAGGCGCTATGGGCCAGGTAGCGGATCGTGACCGGGTGACTGTTGGCATGGTTCATATTCATCTCATTTCTCTTTCATAAATAACATCGATGGGTAGAAGAAGTAGCGGATCTGGCCATTGTCATTGGTCAGCTCGATCGAATTGAAGACAATGATCGCATCCATTTCAGGGGAGGTCAGCTCGAGGGTCATGTCTTCCAGGGTCGCAGCAGTCTGCTTGCCATTGCTGGCCATCGGGTATTTGCCGATCAATTCGCTGGCATAATCTGCCAGAGACTGGTCAACCAGGACCGTACCGTCCAGCATGATCTTGATGACCGGCAGATTGTTGTTCGCTTTGACAGACCAGCTGATTGTATATTGGCCATTCTGCCCAGCCAGGGTTACCGGCAATGCCCCAGTGCCATATTGAAACTGGTTTTGCAGGCTGATGGCCCATTGGTAGCCGGATATGGGCAAGACACCCTCCGGTAGGGTCAGGAAAGTCGTGGCATAGTTAAAGGGCTGGCCGGATCCGGCAGCGGGCCAGACCTGGTCAAAGCCATAGCGTGTCTTGAAGGTCTGGTTGTCACTGAGCTTTGGATCAAACCAGTCTGGCAGCCGGGCTTCCTGGGCAGTAGCCAGATACAAGGTCGCATCGGTGATCGCCTCCCGGGTAGCCTGGTCCGGCTCCTGGGCGGCAGGCTGGATCTGGCCATTGACCAGCATCCCCTGGGTGGCCAGGAGATTGGCCAGGCGGCTGGTCTGTGCCGTGACGGGCAGGGCATGGTAGCCAATGCCCGGCAGGACCGAAATGATCGCCACAAGGCAAATCAGCCAGACAATCGGCACATGAGCCCTGGCCTTGCGGATGATGAGCAGCAAGGCTGCGACCAGGGCGATCAGCCAGATCAGGATAAAGGAATATTCCGTCATCTTCAGGCCGGACACCCGCAGGCGGGTGACCAGGGCCCAGGCCTCGAAAACCAGGATCACCAGAGCGGCAACCGGATAAACGCGGCGGAAAAACCGGGCCAGACCGGTTTCATACCGGGTCACCATGACATGGAGCCAGATACCGCCAGCGGTATAAGCAGTGGCGATGCCGGCCAATTGGGTGAACTCGGGCCAGATGCCCGTGACGATGACGCGGCCGGCCCAGACCAGGAGAACTACCGTCAAGGCGAGGACGATCGGAATCACAATATATCCGAACAGGATTTCGATGAAGCGCGGCTGTTTCTGGGCCACTTCGCGCCGTTCGTCAATCTTACCTTTGCGGAAATCCGGGAAATAGCCGACAAACAGGGTGAAGGCCAGGACACCGGACAAGGTGGCGATATGCATGAACACCTTCTCGCTCAAATTGCGATAAATCAGGGCCTTGATGGCTCCGGCCACGCCTGAGGTGCCGCCCATGATGACCAGGCCATAGATCAGGGCGATGAAAAAGGCCTTGTGGGTCATGAAAAAGGAGCGGGCGAAATCGGACTGCTCGGGTGGATAGGCGGCCAGCACGATGAAGGCAAACAGGCTGACGAGAAGGGCAACCCCGACCCGCGACAGGCTCAGTCCAGTCGGCAGGGCAGGCGGCAGATAGAGGGCCAGGAAGGTTAAGGCAAAAGCAGCGGCACCCAGCAGATTGGCGGCCAGGAAGGCCCTTTTCTGGTTGAACCGGCTCTGGGCAGCCGTGATGGCAGCCATGCTCAGGACCCCGGACAGGGCCAGAGCCCACTGCAGGCTGGTGATGATTTCCTGATAGGAATCCTGGACAGGGTAATCGAGCTGGATCCGGACCATGGTCACCGCTGCAAAAGCCAGCGCACTGGCTATGGTGGCCGGGAAGGTCTGGAAAGCCCGGGCAGCGCCTTGGAAAATCTGGACGATCGAACGCGTAAAGGCATTCATGGCCATTCACCCCCTGTGGTTGCGTGAGAATTGTGGCACCTGCCGAATGCAGGTCACACTTCTATTATAGGGGAGCTGGCCAGGGGTGCGGCAAGGGTCTGGGGTTACATGATCATGACGTTTCGCCGGGATTCTCTTCGAGGTCGAAATCCCACTGGCCCAGCGGATTGGTGAAGGTCTTGGCCCGGACCCCGTAAACATAGGCGATATGGCCTTCATGCAGGACTTCCACCGGGTCGCCATCGGCGACGATGCGCCCATTGTGCATCAGGCAGACCCGGCTGCAGATCCGGGCGGCCGCCCGGAGGTCATGCAGGACCAGGATCACCAGTTTGCCAGCCTCTGCCAGTTGGCGGGCCAGGCGCAAGAGGCGGCTGGCATGGCGGATGTCCTGGCTGGCCGTCATTTCATCGAGCAGGACGATCGGCGTATCCTGGGCCAGCAGGCGGGCAATCATCACCCTTTGCCGTTCACCGCCGGACAAGGTTGTCACCAGCTGCTCCGCTTCGGATTCACATTCGGCCTGGACCATGCAGGCCTGGGCTACCGCGAGGTCCTCGTCTGACCAGGCGGCCAGGCTGGAGGCATAGGGATGACGGCCCATCAGGACGATTTCCCTGGCTTTGAAGTCAAATGGCACCACCGTATCCTGGGGCAGGAAGGACAGCTGGCGGGCCAGCTGGCGCGGCTTATGGTGGGACAGGGCTTTGCCCTGGATCCTGACTTCGCCGGCAGTTGGCTTGACCAGCCCGGCCAGGACACGCAGAAAGGTCGATTTGCCGACCCCGTTCGGACCACAGATGCCGATGATCTCGCCCGGATGGGCAGAGAACTGGATCTGGTCAAGGATCGTGCGAGGTTGGGGCAGCCGGACAGCGAAGGTGATGTCCCGGCATTCCAGAATCGGCTCTTGCATCCAGTCCACCGCCTCTCAACCGTGCGTCCGCAAGGAGCGGATCAGCAGGATCATGAAATACGGGGCACCGACCAGAGCGGTCGTGACCCCGACGGACAATTCAATGCCGCGTGGCATCGCGACCAGGCGGGTCACCAGGTCACAGAGCAAAAGAAAGATCGCACCGCCAAATGCAGAGGCCAGCAGCAGCCGGCGATGGGATGGGCCAACCAGCAGGCGCATGATATGCGGCACGATCAGGCCGACGAAGCCGATCGGACCGGTGACTGAAACGATGATGGCGGTCAGGAGCGAGGCCAGAAGCACGGTCAGGACCCTGGTCCGGCGGGCAGCCACACCGAGCGTGCGTGCCGTCTCATCGCCCAGCAGCAGGATATCGAGGTCGCGGCCCCGTAAAAAGAGCAAGGAGCCGGCCAGAAGAACCGGCACAGCCATCAGCTGGACATGTTCCCAGCGCCGGTTGGCAAGTCCGCCCAGGGTCCAGAAGATATAGCTGGAGACCTGGTATTCACTGGCCAGGACCAGCAGCAGAGACGTCAGGGCCGAGAAAAATGCCGCCACGGCCATGCCCGCCAGGATCAGGACCGTGGTCTGGCCTGAGCTGCCGGAAAAGGCGGACAAACCCAGGATGATCAGGACAGCCAGCAGGGCGCCGGCGAAGGCAAAGGCCGGCAGGGCCAGAAAGGTATAAGTCCCAAAGGCAATCGCGACCAGGGCACCGAGGCTCGCCCCGGCTGAGACCCCCAGGATGCCCGGTTCGGCCAGGGGGTTGCGGAACAGGCCCTGCATGGCCGTGCCGGCGATCGCCAGTCCGGCACCGGCAAAGATGGCCGCAAAGACGCGCGGCAGGCGGATCAGAAGGATCAGGATCTGGCTGGTCTGGTCTGCCGGCTGGACCATGTTGAGGCCAAGCGACTGGGCCAGGCTTTTGAGAATGGTCAGCGGCGGGACATAGACCGTGCCCAGAGCCACAGCCAGCACGGTCGTGGCCGCAAGGGCAAGCAGCCCGGCCACCGCGAGGTGACCGAGCTTCCAATTCATCAGCGAGGGTTTATGGGCGGCCGGCTTACTGGACAAGGTCGGGATAGGCAGCCCGGGCCAGTTCAACCACGGCCTGGGCCATATAGTGGGAGGTTGAGCCGCGGTATTTGTCGGCGATGGCCAGGATCTTGCCATCCTTGACAGCTGGCAGGGTCGCCAGGACCGGATCCAGTTGCATCGCCTCTTTCAGCATGGCACCACCATCATCTACCGCCTTGAAATTCTCGTCGAAGGTCGAGGACGGGATGACCAAAAGCTGGGGCTGCCATTCGCCGACGACCTTTTCCTTGGCGACCGGACTATAGTTGGCCACATTGCAGACATTGACCGTGCCAGAGGCATCGGCGATGGCCTGGAACGGAGAGCCTACGCCATAGGCGGCCAGCATATTCGCGCTATTGCCCGTCGGATCATAATAATCCTCATAGAACATGACCGTGACCCGTTCTGCCGCGGGTATGGCAGCGACCTTCTCAGCCACTGTTGCCAGCGTCTGGTTCATTTCAGCAACCAGGGCCTGACCCCGTTCGACTGCGCCGGTGGCTCTGGCCAGGGTCATGAGGGCCGCCTCGATCATGGTGAAATCGGTCGGAGACTCCATCTGGAGCACAGGAATGCCGGCCTCGGTCAGGGTCTTGCTCAGGGATCCATCCGGATTGGAAAAAGTGTCGAGGATGACCAGGTCCGGATTCAGGGCGACAATTGATTCGGGAGCTGAAATATCGACCCGGTTTTTGACGGCTGCGGCTTGACCGGCCGTTGATGAAAGGACAGGATCATCACCCCAGGAGGACAGCGCCGTAATCCGGCTGGCATCGACCAGGTCCAGCAGCATCTCGCCAGCCCAGACGGTGGTGGCAATGATCGCCTGGGGAGGGG
>CAZCMX010000005.1:6081-42761 GCA_964499985.1 uncultured Mageeibacillus sp. | reverse complement strand
AGGGGTTGGGGCCTCGGTCTGGGCCGCACGGGTCTGGCAGGCTGCCAGCGGCAGGACCAGCAAGGCGATCAGGACCAGAATCAGCAAAGCAGGGGTCTTTCGATTCAGCATGAATTTGATTCTCCTCAAGAATAAATGCCAAAGGCAAGCCAGGGATATTGCCTGGCTGATTTCAGTCTAGCTGGCCACTGATGCCCGGGCAAGCAATGGGCTGGACTTCTTTTTGCATTTTCTTGTGATTTTCCTGCCGCACTTTATCATGCTAAACTATTGCCCTTCCGGCTGGTTTCTTCTACAATGCAAGGGGCTGAAAGCTTGATTTCAGCCAATTTTTTACCAATGACAGGAGGAGAAACGTGAACAAACGCATTTTCTTGACCTTGATCTCCCTGATTCTGGTCCTGGCCGTCCTCACCACCGGCTGTGCCAAGGCTGCCAGCGGCGACCAGTCGCTGAAAAAAGTCCAGGATGCCAAAGCCCTGGTCCTGGGTCTGGATGACTCTTTCCCGCCCATGGGATACCGCAATGAGTCCAATGAAATCGTCGGCTTTGACATCGATGTCGCCAAAGAAGTCGCCAAGCGCATGGGCGTCGAGCTCAAGCTGCAGCCGATCGACTGGTCGCAGAAATTCAATGAACTCAATGCCGGCACCATCGACTGTATCTGGAACGGCTATACCATCACCGAAGAGCGCCTCAAGGAGACCAATGTCACCGGGGCCTATATGAAGAACCGCCAGATCGTCATCGTCCTGGCCGACTCACCGGTCCAGACCCTGGCAGACCTCGCCGGCAAGAAGCTCGCCCTGCAGGCTGAGTCCAGCGCCGCCGAAGCCCTTGCAGCCAAGCCGGACTTCAAGAAATCGCTCGGCGAAGTCATCGAACTCAAAGACAATGTCACGGCCCTCCTGGATCTCAAGGCCAGCGGCAGTGATGCCCTGCTTGTTGACGAAATTGTCGCCGGCTACTATATTGCCCGTGAAGGCAAGCAGTACCGCATCCTGGACGAAGCACTCGCCGCAGAAGAATACGGTGTCGGGTTCCGCAAGGCCGACCAGGCCCTGCGTGATGAAGTCCAGAAGCAGCTCGAAGCCATGGCCAAGGATGGCACGCTAGCCAAGATCTCGACCGACTGGTTCAGCAAGGACATCACCACGATCGGCAAGTAACCTGACTCTGACCGACCAGCCGCAGCCAGATCGTCCGCGGTCATTCATCACCAACTCATGGGGCGGACAGGCAAAACACCTGTCCGCCCTCCTTGCTTCACAGCCCTTTCCAGTCCGTTCGACTGTCGTTTCTCCCCCATGACGCGAAGGAGACGCTTCCATGGTCACATTCCAGATCCTTCCCTACCTGCTTGAAGGCACCTGGCGCGCCCTGCAGATCTTTGTCCTGACCCTGGTCTTTTCGATTCCACTCGGAATCCTCGTGGCCAGGCTGCGCCAGTCCCCCCTGCGTGTCATCCAGCTGCCGATCCGGTTCTACCTGCTGATCATGCGGGGCACCCCTTTGATCCTGCAGCTGATCTTTTTCATGTATTTCCCGCCCTTTGTCCTCGGTCTGCCGATCGAGCGATTTTCTGCGGTCATTCTGGCCTTCAGCCTCAATTATGCCGCCTATTTCGCCGAGATTTTCCGCGGCGGCCTGGAGTCGATACCCCGCGGCCAGTTCGAGGCCGGCCATGTCCTCGGCTTTTCCAGCGGCCAGACCTTTACCCGCATCATTCTGCCCCAGGTCATCAAGCGCATTCTGCCGCCTTCGGCCAGTGAAGCGATGACGCTGGTCAAGGATACCGCCCTGGCCCAGGTCATCGGGGTTGCCGAGCTGTTCCGCGCCGCCCAGAACTCGACCTCCCGCCTTGTCTCGATCGAGCCAATCATCGCCGCCGGCGCCATTTACCTGTTGTTCAACAGCATTGTCGCCCTGGTCTTTTCCCGTTTTGAAAAGAAGCTGAGCTATTATCGCCACTGATTTCCATCCTCTGACACAAGGAGATTCGGCCATGCCTTCAGATATAGTCCTCCAGGTGGAAAACCTGGCTAAGAAATTTGGCACTCTTGAGGTGCTCAAGTCGATCCACCTGACCGTACACCGCGGTGAAGTGGTGGTCATCATTGGCCCCTCAGGCTCTGGCAAATCGACCCTCCTGCGCCTGATCAACCAGCTTGAGCAGGCGGACAGCGGCAATATCATGGTCGGCGGCCAGGCCCTGTGCAAAAACGACCCCCAGGGCCGCTCGATCTACGCCGCCAAGTCAGAGCTCAAAACGATCCAGCTCAAAATCGGCCTGGTTTTCCAGAGCTTCAACCTCTTCCCTCATTTCACGATTGAAAGAAATATCACGGAAGCACCGATCCACGTGCTCGGTCAGCCGGTTGCCCAAGCCAAAGCCAAGGCCCAGGCCCTGCTCGAAAAGCTCGGTCTCGCTGAAAAAGCCCAGAACTACCCCTTCCAGCTCTCTGGCGGCCAGCAACAGCGGGCGGCGATCGCCCGGGCCCTCGCCCTCGAGCCGGAGGTTCTCTTCTTTGATGAGCCGACCTCGGCGCTTGATCCGGAGCTGACTGGTGAGGTGCTCAAGGTGATCCGCCAGCTCGCCGCCGAGCATATGACCATGGTCGTCGTCACCCACGAAATGGCCTTCGCCCGTGAATTGGCCGACCGGATCATCTTCATGGACCAGGGTGTGATCATCGAGGAAGGCAGTCCTGAGCAGGTGTTCAATTCGACCCACGAGCGGACCCGCCAGTTCCTCAGGCACTACAACGAGTAAAGCCATAGCCGATGCTGCCGGTTGGTTTTCTCACCTTCGGCAACCCATTCAAAACTAAAAATCCAAACAGCAAAACGGCCCCGGGACACCACACCCGAGGCCGTTTCGTTTGGAGGAGAAAGTATGAAAGAAGGAGGTTCGTCGCTCTTGCTCTTGCTCTGATCTCAGTTTAGCAATTAAGTTTTAAGAATATAAAACGCAAGTGTGAATAACTGTGAACATTAATCATTTGTTTCGTCACATTTGCCATACCTGCTTGAATCGAGCGGAACACTCCGGGTGATCGGCCGAACGGATGGCGGCGATCAGCTCAGGGTCTGGACCGCTGAGCCATCGTCGAGGACCGCCTGGTTCGCGGGTCTTTCGATGAGGAATCCCCCCGCGGGCGTCACGATCTTGACGATCAGGTCCTTTCTGGTCGCTGCAAAATCGACCGGGTCCTGGCCGGTGATTGCGGCGCGCTGCTGGGCATAGCGGTCAAAGACAGCCACTGCATCGGCAGCGGTGATGGCTGAGGGCAGGGCGATCTCGAGACGCTGGTTGGCAAGGCCGTGAATGACAACGGTCTGGTCCGCCTCGACGGTTGCCGGGCTGATCTGGGTCATGGCCGCCATCAGCTGGGCACGCGCAGCATTGCGTTTCATGATCGGCGGTGCAGAGAGGCCCACCAGGATCGCCAGGATCAGGACGGCAATGCCGGTGAGCAGCAGGCGCATCTTGACCGTCAGGCGCAGCTCCGGGATCTTGATATCATCCCGGGGTACGAAAACGGGCTGGTCCGGCTTGGCCTCCAGCTTCGCCTTCTGCTTTTTCGGCGCATCCATCTGGACGGTCCGGGCGGCGAACTGGGCATTGCTCAGCTGAGGGTTGAGATTGGGGCCTTCGTATTTGGGCTGGGGCAGATTGGGAAAGGTCACGCCGGTCGGGTCCGCAGCAATGGCATAGGCCACATCGCTGTCAAAGACCGCATCGCAAAACAGGCAATGGCCCTGGGTGTTTTTCTCATCCAGCTGCAGCAGGGAACCGCAATTGGGGCATCTTCCTTCTTTGAGTGTCATGATTTTCCTCTTTCGCGTCTCTGGGGGCACGGAGATCTGGTCAGTCAGGGCCAGCCGGGCCTTGGGATGTTTGGACATTATGATATTATAGGGTCAAAGTGTTTGAACCGCAAGGAGCGTGGCAGATCGATGCAGCCCAGCAAGAGAGACCATCCGGATGCGTCCTGTTTCATGAACCAGGCGCTAAAAGAAGCTCACAAGGCGGAGCTGATCGGTGAGGTGCCGATTGGCGCGGTCATCGTGCGTGACGGCAAAATCATCGCCCGCGGCCATAACCGGCGTGAAATCTTGCAGGACGTCACCTTGCATGCTGAGCTGGTGGCGATCCGCAAGGCCTGCCGCCGCCTGAAATCATGGCGGCTGGATGGCTGTGACCTCTATGTCACGCTTGAGCCCTGTGTGATGTGTGCGGGGGCGATAGTCCAGTCCCGGATTAGGTCTGTCTGTTTCGGCGCCGCTGATCCCAAGGCTGGCGCGGTCGGATCCATCATCAATATTTTCGAGCTCAGGCAAAACCACCAGGTCGAATGGCAGGGATTTGTGCTGCAGGAGGCTTGCAGCCAGATCCTGAAGCGTTTCTTCGCCCAGCGCCGGGCAGCTGACAAGGCAGCCGGCAGCAGGGCGGTCCGGCGGGCCGCCGCCGAGGCCGATCAGGCCAGGCGGCAGGGGCAGGCGGCACCGGCCCCGTTGCCTGACCACGTGGACTAGGCCTTCAGCTTCTCGCAGCAGATGAAAATCGGTGCACAGCGAGTGGCATTGGCCATTTCGATCTTCTGTACGGCAAATTGCTGGACCGGCAGGGTCCGGATATAGTCGAGCACGGCCTGGTATTCGGCAAAGCCGCTGTCACCTCCATAATACAGGCAGACCAGCACCGCTCCGCCGGTCGCCAGCAGGGCGAGCGCCTGCTCAAGGGCGGGCAGGGTGGTCTCGGGGCGGGTCCCGATGGCATGGTTGCCGCGCGGCAGATAGCCGAGGTTGAACAGGACGCCGCGCAGGCCGGACGGGGCCAGTTCAGCCAGCCGGTCATGGCTGGCCACATGGAGCTGGCAGCGTTCGCCAAGACCTGCCCGGGCCAGGCGTTCGCGGGTTCGTGCGATTGCCTCGGGCTGGATGTCGAAGCCGATCACAAGGCCCTCTGACCCGACGAGCCCGGCCAGGAACTCGGTATCGCCACCATTGCCACAGGTGGCATCGACCACGGTATCACCCGGCCTGATGAGCCGGCGGGCATAGGCATGTGACAGGGCCAGGGCGTTTTGCACCAGCGGCTGGCTTTCGCCGGCAGGATTCGGATCCATCGCAGGGGTCTGGTTCATCGGATAGCCTCCCTGGCTGCACCATCAAAGATCTGGCGGCTCGGCAAATGGACAATCAGGCGTTCCACCACCTGAAGGCCTGTGCCGGCGACAATCGCCTGGGCATAGTAGTCGAGCTGGCGCGTATAGCGGTCGCGCAGGATCTGCAAAACCGCCTCTGGCGAGCCGCTGATCCGGTCGGTCTTGTAATCGACCAGGATCGCCTGGCCCTTTTCCTGGAACCAGCAATCGATCATGCCCTGGACCAGGACCCGGTCTTCGCTGGCAAAGCCCGTTTTGTCCGGCCAGATGCGGCTCGCAGGCAGGGCCAGGGTGAAGGGCATTTCGCGATAAAGACGATGTTCGGTCTGGGCGGCGACCATCCGTCCGGCAAGATCTGACTCGACAAAGGCCAGGACGGCAGCCAGCCAGTCTTGTAAAGCGTTTTCCTCGGCTGATGAAAAGACCGCTTCCGCTCGCAATCGGGCCAGCTGGTCTCTGAGTCCATCCGTCGTTGCCAGCTCTCGTGCCGCCGGCAAATCGAGGTAACGCAGGAAATTATGCAGGGCAGTCCCCAGGCGGGCGCCGCGGATGGCTTCGCCGGTTTCTGCCAGATCGGAAAAATCACGCAGGTCGAGATTGATGCCTCGGGGCGCTGAAAATCCGGCCAGATCCAAGGTCTGGTCCTCGGCAAAGCGGGATTCCTCTTGTTCGCGGCGCTTGAGCTCACTGACGGACAGCTTGACCGGACTGATCGCGGCCGCCAGAAAGGGATACTCGCTGAGCGGTTCTCCAGGTCCAGTCTCCTGGCCGGCAGTCTCTGCTGTGAGTCCCCCGGCAGGCGTGCTCCCCGGTTCCCCGGCAGCCTCTGTGCTGCAGGCGGCCTGGGGCTGGGCAGGCTGGCCCGCCTGGCTGAGATAGTCCGCCAGGCGGGCGACGCGGAGCTGCCAGACGCCTCGAGTTGGTTCAGGCAGGGCAGCAGCCGGTTGGCTGGCAGTGTCATGCAAGTTTGACCAATCCAGGTCCGGATGGCGGGCCAGGGCCATAAGCAGCCAGTCCAGATAGCTGCTGCCGCTCAGGACCAGATGGGCCGGCAGGACCAGATCCTGCACAGCCCGGACTTTTTCCATGCGCTCGGCCAGCGCTGCCAAGCCAGCCTTGGGCAAAAGGGCGGCCAGGATGAGCTGGTCTCTGGCCCGGGTCATCGCCACATACAGGAGCCGCAATTCCTCAGCCAGGCTAGTCGCCCGGTGCTCGGCCAGCATGGCCAGCTTGAGATGCGAGATGCGGCGCAGATGGGCAGCCGGGTCCACCCAATCAAATCCGATGCCCAGCGTTTCGCTGACCATCAGAATATCCTTCTGGTCCTTCGCTGTGATCCGGGCGGCCAGGCCGACCAGAAAGACGATTGGAAATTCCAGGCCCTTGCTGCTGTGGATCGTCAGGACCCGCACCGCATTCTGATCATTGCGCGCCAGATCATAGGGGGCCTCCTTGAAACCATTGCGTTCCAGGTTTTCCAGATGGCGGACCAGGTCAAACAGGCCCCGGCTGCGGCTGGCTTCAAACTGGTGCACCCAGCTGACAAAGGCCCGCAGCTCTCTTTGCCGGTTCGTGCCATTTTCAGCAGCGGCGGCCTGCTGGTAGAATCCGGTGGCATCAAACAGCCATTCCAGCCACTCGCCCGTTTTCCTGAACCGGGCCCGGTCACGCCACAGGCTCAGGGCTGCCTGGAAGTCCCGGATGCGGCGGCTAAGCGCCGGGTCGGGTCCATGATCAGCATAGTAAGCGAAGGCCTCATGGAAAAAGCGGCAGTCGGCAGCCGCAGCGCGGGCCGCAATCCGGATCGCCAGCAGGTCATGTGGGGTGAATACCGGAGCCAGCAGCCCAGACCGGAGCACAGCCGCCAGAGGGATGTCCTGGCGGGCATTGTCCATGACCTGGAGCAAGGCCTTGACCAGGCGCAAATCCGGGCTGTCGAACAAGGTCCGGCCGGTGTCCTCGAGCGTGGCAATCCCCCGCGCCTTCAGGGCTGCCGCATAAATGCGGACGATGGCCCGGGTCCGCGCCAAAATGACCACATCCCGGGGCTGGCATGACCCCGCAGCCAGCAGGTCGGCAATCCGGCTGCCGACCGCCAGCGCTTCGCGTTCGTACAAGGTCAGCTCAGCGGCTTCCAGGATGACCATGTCCTGCCCGTCTGCCGGTTCCTGGCCGGCCTCCGGATCACTCGGGCCGGGATCAGCCGGGAGGTCGGCATCCGCCACATCCTGGCGGACCAGGAACAATTCGACCGGCAAGGTATCGGGCAGCGGCTCGCGCACGGGGACCAGCTGATGCCCGTCCGTATAGTCGATTTCGCCGGCCGCAGGCGACATCAGCTGGGTGAAAATTTCATTGACCGCCTGCAGCACCCCGGATACACTGCGGAAATTGCGGCTGAGCGTCCAGAGCTGGCCAGCCTGGCCTTGCCGGTACTGTTCAAACCGGCCCATGAAAATGCCTGGCCGGGCATGGCGGAAGCGATAGATGCTTTGCTTGACATCACCGACCATGAACAGGTTGTCTCCAGCGATGGCTCGCAGCAGGGCTTCCTGGATGCTGCTGGTATCCTGGTATTCATCGATATAGATTTCCCGGTAGCGCTGGCGATAGTAGGCCGCTGCCTCCGGCTGGCGCAGGATGGCCAGGGCCAGGTGCTCAAAGTCGCCGAAATCAACCAGCCCCTGCTCCCGTTTTCGGTCCTGGCAGGCCGTATCGAGCTCAAGCACCAGCTCAAACAGCTGCTCGACCGCCGGCAGCATCGCTGCGATCTCCTGCTCGATCTGGCTGGCCGTCCGGTTGAACAGACTATTCGTTTCAAACAGGAAATGTTCGCGGTAGACGGCGGTTCCACATTGGCCACTGAGGCAGTAAATGGCCTCAGCCAGCTGCTGGCGCAAAAGCTCGAGCACGCGGGCTTTGCCAGGGTCTTTGCCACCCGCTCGCGGCAGCTCGAGCCCGGACAGCGCTGCAGCCAGCTCGACCACCTGGTCCCAGTCTGGCTGCTGCCTGTGCAGCAGGGCATCGACCTCGACCAGGATCTGGTCGAGGCGGCGGAATTGCTCGTGGTAGGTCCGGTTGCGGGCCTGGTCTTTGATCAGTTCAACCCTGCTGTCCAGTAGGTCGCGGAGTTCGGGCAAGGCCAGCAGGGCCTGGCCCAGGAGAACCCGCAGCTGGTCCATCAGGACCCGGGCATGCCGGCTGGCTGAAAAATCCCGGGCGGCAATGGCCAGCTCGGCCTGGTATCTGGCCACTGCCTGGCGATAGTCAGGCAGACTGCGCAAATACTGGTAGAGGCTGATGATCTGGTCGCGCAGGGGCTGGTCGCTGCGGCTGGTGCTATAGCTGTCGACCAAGTGGTAAAAGGCGGTCTGCCAGGCCAGCGTCTCCGCCGGATGCTGGTCGATGGCCTCATATCGCCGGGCCAGAACAGCATCGAGCGTTTCACGCAGCAGCAGGCTGGCAACCTGGGGATCCGAGACCGCAAAGCCTGGTTCGACCTGCAGGCTGCCCTGCTCATCGACCGCCAGATGGCTGAAGTCGCGGATGACCGTCAGGCAAAAGGCATGGATGGTGGAAATGGCAGCACCGGGCAGCAGGGTCAGCTGGCGGCCAAGCTCGTGCTTTTTCACCGGATCCGCCTGTTCCTTCCGCGCCTGGTCCAGCTTATCGGCAATTTTGCTTTTCATCTGGCGGGCCGCCGCCTCTGTGAAGGTCATCACAAGGACCGATTGGATATCCAGGTCACCCGCGACGATCCGCTGGACGATCCGCTCTGTCATGACGGCCGTCTTGCCGGATCCGGCGGCTGCAGAAACCAGCAAATCGGAAACAGGTGCCATGACCACTTGCCGTTGCTCTTCTGTCAGCTGCATACCGCTCCCCCCTGTTCATCCCGGTCGCCAGAAACCAGGCGTTCAATCAGTTCCTCACGGGGACTGACCCCCGCCTGGCCAGCGGTTTTCGGCCGGCCCAGCGGCCAAAACCGTTCGCAGGGATTGTGCCCCGGGTCAAAGCCACAGACCATCTGGAAGGCACAATAGGTGCAGGCCAGTTCCAGTCCCTGGATCTGGCGCGGCCGGGCTGAAAATTCTCCCTGGACCAGGTCTTGGGCCCAGCGGCAAATCCGTGCCCGGGTCAGAGCCTGGAGCTGGTCCAGCGTTTCCGGCGGCAATTTGAGGCTGGTCAGGGCAAACCGTTTGTCGAGCCGGCGGATGATCTCGGCCTGGTCGGGCTGTTCATGCGGTTCCTGGCGCAGAATCGGCTGGTCAAAATGGAAATAGCAGGCATCCGCCGCCTTTTGGCCGGGATGGCTGTTCTGGTAAGCCGCCAGATAGGCCGGCAGCTGCAATTGCAGCCCGTGATACAGTGCATCGTAGTTGACTTGCTGATGGCCGGACTTGTAGTCAATCACCCGGAACTGCTCCTGCCCATCCGTCTGGCGCAGGTCAATCCGGTCGACGATACCGTTGAGCAAAACCCGGTGCCGGGGGTCCAGCTCGAGGCTCAGAGCATTGTTCTGACGAGGGCCGAACGACCATTCGAACAGCCGCGGGGCAAAGGATTGGGCCAGCAGCTGGCGCAGCAGCGCGGCTATCGAGGTCTGGGCCACTTTTTCCAGCCGCCGGCCGGCCGAGGCCCGGATCCCCGGCACAAAAAACCGGCCAAGCGCAGGTTCACTCTGGAGCTGTTGCCAGGCCTGGCGCAGCACCGGTTCCAGGCCGCCAGACAACCAGGCCCGGATCCGGTCCTCTCTGGAGCTGTCATCCGGCAGCTGGACCAGCTCCTGTTGCAATCGCTGCAGACTGGCTTCTGCCAGGCGATGCAGCAAGGTGCCGGCATCAGACAGCTCTGGTTCATAGATGTCCCGTTCCAGCAAGCCAATGGCATGGGCTGCCAGATGCTGGAAGGGGCAGGCTGCATATTTTTCCAATTGTGACACGCTCATTTGCAAAGTGGTCCCGAACCGTTGCTCCACCAGGCTGGCTTCAATGTTCACCTGCAGGTCAGCGGAATTCTTCAGCCCGGACTTGCCGGAGTCGTTGGCAACGGGCAGCAGCTCGGCTGGCTGGCCGCTCCATTCCGCCAGTTGTTCGACATAGCGGGATGGATCCGAGGCCGGCGCCAGCACAACCAGACTTTCCGATGGCAGCGTCAGCAGGCTGTAGATCATCGCGGCATCGGAAAAAACCTGGTCTCTGGCATTGCTGGGCAGGGACTGGCCGATCAGGCTGGACAGGCTCTGGCGGTCCCGGTCCTTGAGCAGGCCTTCCGGCGGAGCGCCGGGCGGAAACAGGCTCGAGCTGGCATTGTAGAGAAACAAGATCTTGCCCTGCCGCTGGCGGGCATGGGCCAGATTGCCGATCGCCACCTGGTCCAGTGCGGACGGCAATACGCCACTGTCGGCATTGTCCAGCCCGGCCGATAGCAGGTCGCGGAAGGTCGCAAGACTCATCGGGGCCGGTCCGGCAAATTGGTTCAGCTGGTCCAGGACATCGAGAAGCGCGTTCCAGGCTTTGGCCACCGCCAGTGAGCTCTCTTGGTCCGCCTGTGCGGTCAGATGGTCGATCAGGCTCTGGCATTGTGAGCGAAGGCCACTGGCCTCGAGGTAGGCGACCAGAGCACTTGCGCGCTGGCTGCCGGTTCTGGCGGTCTGCATGGCCGCCCCGAACGCCTGGACCGGCTGGAAAACCGACTGGCGGATCATGGCCAGGATTTCCGGCTCACCCGCTTCCGGCTCGAGCAGGCGCTCCAGGTGGAACAGTCCCCGGGCCAGGACGACATTTTCGAATTCATCGACTGCTGCCGGATCAAAGACCAGGAGACCGGCCCGCAGGGCCCGCATCACAGGCAGGCGCGAGAAGCCCTGGCGCAGGATGTCGAGGACGGCCAGAACCGTGCGCATCACGGCGCTGCCGGACAGCGAGCGGACCTGATCCAGGAACAAGGGAATCCCATGCTGGCTGAAGACAGCCTGGATCCGCGGCAGGTCCTGGGCCGGATCACAGACAGCGATGATGATGTCCCGATACCGGTAGCCATCCGTACGGACCAGGCGGCAGATTTCCCTGGCCAGATGGGTGGCCAGGTCATCGGGCTGGGCCGCCAGGATCTGCTTCAGGCAGGCCGGCTCCGGACGGGTTTCAGCGGCCGGAGCGCCGAGAAAGCGGGCCAGGCTGGCATTGGCCGGGCTCCAGTCCGGTTCGACCCATTTTGTGGCCACAGGCCGGAAACGGCGGACCAGCTGCCAGGCCGTCCGCCGGCCGGGCAGGAACAGATCAGGGCCGAGTTCGACAGCCAGGGCATCCGCCGGGATGAAATCACAGAGCGCCGTGACGGTGACTTGGGCACAGCGCCGGACCAGCTGGTCGAGAATGGCATATTCCTGGGGTGTGAAATTGCGCAATTCGCCAAAGCCGGCCACCCAGACCGAGGTGCCTGCCAGGTCACCGAGGCGTTGACGGGCCAGGCCCTTTGGGGTTTCCAACAGGCTGGCCAGGCGGTCCAGCTCATCGTCCGGATCGAACAGGTCCAGCTCGGTCAGGGCCTGCCGGTAGCGGGTCATCAGCAGGGCCAAGTCAAAGACCTTGTCCCGCAAAGATTTGTCGGTGATCTGTGTGGTCAGGGCGGACAAAGTCGCCGCATCCACCTGGTATCGCCTCAGGTCGCCGAGGACGGCCATGATCTGGCGGATGAAGCCCGGCTTGTCGGCCAGGCGGGCATAGGCTTTGAGCTCATGGGAGGACTCCTGGAGCAGGCGGTAGAGCAGCATGGCTTGGCCGGTCTGGCCCAGACAAGGTCCGGTCAGCTGGCCAGCTTCGCCAGACAGGCGCGTGGCCAGGCGATGGAAACTGAGGACCTCCGCCATGAGGAGGCCGGAAGAGCCTGACTGCTGCAGATAAGCCTGTTCAAAATCGAGCTTGGCTTGCTCCGGAACCAGAATGATCGCCCGTTTGTCAGGCCACTGGCCGGTCCAGGCGAATACCTCGCGCAGGCATTGTGCTCTCAGGGCAGCGGCGTGGATGCCATGCAACAGGCGAACGGTCATGAATCAGGCTGGCTCTGGCTGTCACGCTGCAGGCAGTCACTGAGGACCTGATGCACATGGGGCAGGCTGCGTTTCGGGGCCACCGGCCGGCCATTGTGGATAAAGGCATGCTGGGACTTGCCGCGACACAGCACCTGGCCCTGCCGCGTGACCTGGTAGGCGATCGTCAGGCGGACGCCATCATAGGCAAAAACCCAGGCCCGGACCTCGATCGTGTCATCATAGCGGGCACTCTGGACATAGTCACACTGGATCCCGATCACAGGACTCATCGTCCCGTCCTGCTCCAGTTCGCGGTATGGCAAGCCGACGGCCCGCAGGTAATCCGTCCGGGCCACTTCAAACCAGCGGATATAATTGGAATGATGGACAATGCCCATGGCATCGGTTTCATAATAGCGGACCTGCAAGGTCACGGCATGACCGGGCAAGCTGGAACAGGATTGCTTTTCCATGGCAACGACCCTTTTATGTGATAAGAATTCTATAATTTTAACAATAACTGTGGTATCCTGCAATCGAAGAAACCTTGGTTCCAAGGTCTTTACCCGGAGGTTAACAATTTGAACACAAACCATTCACCAGCCACTCAAAGCCCTCGTACGCCTGCCGATCCAGCGCCCCATGCTGCGAATCCGGAGTCAGAGGAGAGCCGTTATCCGATCCGCCGCGGCGTGGTCGGCACACTCGGCTTTTATGGCGGGCTTTTTGTCACGCGCCTGATTGTCCGCCTGAGGGCACGGGGCACGGAGAATATCCCCACCCAGATCCCTTATGTCATTGCAGCCAATCACCAGACCTATGTCGACGGTCTTCTGATCAGTGCTTTCCTGCCCCGGTTCCATTTCAAGAAGCTGGCCAGCCTGACCGCCAAGGACCTCGAGGACCAGCATGGCCTGTTCGGCAAGCTGATCGTCCGGGTAGGCCGCGGCATCGCGGTCGACCGCTTCGGCAATCCCATCCGTGGTCTGATCATTGCCAAGAAAAAGGTCGAGGAGGGCAATATCCTTTTGGTCCATCCGGAGGGCACCCGCTCCCCGACTGGCGAGCTGGGCGAGATGAAGGACGGTGCCGCCTATATCGCCATCAAAAGCAAAGTCCCGCTGCTGCCCGTATTCATCGAGGGTGGTTATGAGGTGTTCAGTCGCCATATGAAATGGCCCCGTCCGTTTGACCGCAAGACTGGCAAGCGCCGCGAAATCACCGTGGTGTTCGGCAAGCCCTTCGACCCGAAGGAATTCAAGAATGCCAAGGAACTGACCGAAGCACTGGTGGCCTGGATGGAAGCCCAAGCCAGCGCCTACCGGCTCAGCAGGGGCCTGGCCGCCACCTGAGCCTCAGAAAAAGGCGAACCGGATCGCGCCGGGCCTGATCTGGAAGGTGATCTCGGTGGCCTCGAACAGTTCACCATCGATATTGCCCAGCAGGACGTGGCCGGGCGCGGCCCACAGATGGCCAGAAGAGACTTTCGAGCAATGGACAGCAGGGTCGCCCAAGTGGCGGCCTTTTTTGTACCGCGGAATCAGACCCAGGATGCGCGCCAGTGGCAGGGTGTCGACCTGGACCCATTCAATCAGGCCATCCTCGACACTCGCCGCAGGGGCCGGGTTGAAGCCACCGCCATAATAGCGGCCATTGCACAGGGCGGCCAGGATATAGCGGACCTCCTGGCGCGAGCCGCCATCCATGGCTGAGCTGAGCAGGAAAGTCTTATTGCCGGCCAGCCCCAGCGCGATGGCCAGGGGATAGCTGAACCGGCCCAGCCAGCGGAAACGGCGGTTGATGGCCATCATGAGCGACTGGACACGTGTATCAAAGCCAAAGGACGTGATATTGAGACACATCCGCCCGTTGACCTCGAGCAGATCGATGGGACGGATCTGCGGCTGGCGGATTCTTGCGAGGAGGGTGTCAAGGTCCAGACTGGACAGGAAAGCCCGGGCAAAGTCATTGCCAGTCCCCAGCGGCAAAATGGCCAGGGCGGCCGGTGTGCCGAGCAAGGCCTGGGCGGTTTCATGCGCTGTGCCGTCGCCGCCGCAAGCCACCACAATCGCCCGTTCACCATGGCGGCGGGCAAAGGCAGTGGCCAGGTCTGCGCCATGCCCGGCCCGCTGGGTCATCTGGATTTCACAGGTATGTGGGCTGCCGGGATAGGCGACTGCAGCAGTCAGCTGCTGCACCAGGCCCGGATGCTTGGGCTGTCCGGCCGCAGGGTTGATCAGAAACAGGAAGGAATAGCCTGCCGCCACAGCAATCAGCTGGCCTGGATGGCTGCCAGGATATATTGGACGGCATCGCCAACGGTGCGGATCTTGTCCAGGTCCGAGTCGGAAATTCTCAGGTCAAAGGCTTCCTCGAGATCGATGACGATCTCGTACATGGCCAGGGAATCGAGATCGAGATCCCGGATCAACTCCGTCTCCCGGTCAATCTGGTCGATGGCGACTCCGGCTATGGCGGCCACGGTTTCGGCGACTTCAGAAAAAACCTGCTCCGGACGATTAGCAGTCATGGTTCATCCTCCGTACCCTCAGACAGGACATACCGTTCGTATTGTTCCTTGACGATGAGATCGATCTGGCGCAAGGTCTTGAGCAGGATCTCCCGGCCGGCCGGATCGAGCGGGCCCACCAGACGGTCGACGAGCAGCTTGTGGAATTTGTTGTGCATCCTGAAGGCCAGCTTGCCCTTGCGGGTCAGTGCCACGCGGACAATCCGGCGGTCGCTCGGATCGCGGTGGCGCTCGACATAGCCCTTGCGGACCAGCCGGTCGACCGCCACCGTCAGGGTACCCGTCGTAACCCCCAGCATGGCGGCCGTTTCGCTCATCGTCCGGCGCTCATATGGACCGATGCTTTCGAGCGCATGCATCTCGGCGACCGAAATATCACTGAAATTGCCCCTGCGCAGGGCCTTTTCTTCAGTGACCAGGATTTTGTCGAAAATATCCAGCAGCAGGTCGTTGATTGTCTGGTCAAATTCATTCATCACGTCTTGGCCTGTCGCCTGGCACCTCCTGCTCGATTAGGCTTCCATTCTACCGCTTGTTGATTTCCCGCTGCAAGGGGTGAAACAAGGCTTGGCGAACCCGGGCAACGATCCGGATCCCCTCTTCAGTGTACTCGATCTGTTCGACTTTGCCCTGTTGCTCGATCCGGTTGATCCAGCTGGCCTTGCTATAGGGCAGGACAAGGTCAATCGGAATGAATTGCTCGGCAGCCAGGCGGCTGATCGCCGCCACCAGCTCAGGCAGGCCTTCACCGGTCCGGGCACTGACCAGGAGGGCAGCTTCTTTGCCCGTGAGCAAGCCAAGGCCGGTCCGTTCAAAGGGTCCGAGCAAGTCGATCTTATTGAGGACGGTCAGGCGGGGCTTGCCGGCTGCGCCCAGCTCATTGAGCAGCTGCTCGACAACATCCCGCTGCAGGGTGGCCTGCGGGTCCGAACAGTCCAGCACATGCAGGATCGCATCGGCCTGGGTGACCTCCTCGAGAGTCGAACGGAATGCATCCACCAGCTGGTGGGGCAACTTCCTGATGAAGCCGACGGTATCAATCAGGATGACCGGCTGCTGGTCCGGCAGGACCAGGCGGCGGGCGGCCGGATCCAGCGTGGCAAAGACCTGGTCCAGAGTCAGCAGATCGGCCTGGCACAGGGCATTCATCAAGGTGGATTTGCCTGCATTGGTATAGCCAACAACCGCCAGGGTCAGGATATCCTGGCTCTGGCGCTGTTTTCGAGTCTGGTCCCGGCGGACCGATACTTCAGCGAGGGCCCGTTTCAGGGTGCTGATGCGCCGGTTGATGTGGCGCCGGTCTGACTCCAGCTGCGATTCGCCCGGGCCGCGTGTCCCGATGCCGCCACCCAGTCGTGACAGGGCCTGGCCCAGGCCGACCAGCCGGCTGAGGCGATACTGCTGCTGGGCCAGCTCAACCTGCAGCTTGCCTTCGCGTGACCGGGCCCGCTGGGCGAAGATGTCCAGGATCAGAAAGGTCCGGTCGACCACCTTGAGTCCGGTCAGGTTTTCAATATTCCGGATCTGTGATCCCGAGAGCTCATCATCACAGATCAGCAAGGTCGCCTGCAAATCCTGTGCCGAGCGGGCGATTTCTTCAAGCTTGCCCTTGCCCAGATAGGTGGCAGGCTCCGGAGCCTGGCGGTGCTGCAAGGCCCTCGCAACAACCTGTGCCCCGGCGGCCTCGGCCAGCTCAGTCAGCTCATCCAATGATCGTTCGGCAAAATCCATGGCGGCCTCACCGGACTCTGGCGTCAGGCCGGCGATGATCGCAAGTTCATTATTTGTTTCTGGCATGGTCCCCCCTGGTGTTGCGATCTGCAACACTTTAAATAATTAACCTCAAAATTGTGACAAATCGTATCACGTTCATCGAGAAAATAGCTTAATATAGTGATAACAAGATTCTTATCCTTTGATCTTGCCTGGTCTGCCTTTGATTTCGCCGATCCCCATCATGAACACAAGGAGAAGCTTATGAAAAAGACACCCCAATTCGGACAAAAGAACCGTCAGGTCAGCCGGACCCCCTATCTGTCCTGTATCCTGCTCGGCCTGATCCTGCGGCAGTTCCGGGTCCAGCAGAGCCTGACCCAGGAAAATGTCGCTGAACGGGCTGGCTGCCATGCCTCCTACCTGAGCACCATTGAAAATGGCAAGGCCCAATTCAGTATAAAGACATTCGAGGAGCTGTGCAAAGCCCTGCATCTGTCGCCTGCCGACCTGTATAGCCTGGCACAGGCTTTGGAGGCGCATTACCTGAACTCAGACCTGGTCCGGTCCGGCCAGGGAAAGCCGAACAACCCCCTGACCGCCCAGCGCTGGCTCGATGAGTATATCCGCCGTGGGCACTTGCGGCCCTGCTGCGAGCGACCATGCTATAATGAGGGATATTGAATCACGGAGTGTCCATCCATGCGACCTGTAATCGTCATCGGAGCAGGCCCGGCCGGGCTTCTGGCAGCCGGGCGGGCTGCTGAATGCCAGGCACCGGTCCGGCTGGTTGAGAAAAACCATACCCCCGGCAAGAAGCTGCTGATCACCGGCGCCGGCCGCTGCAACATCACCACTGCCGTTGACCGCGAGACCTTCATCGATCAGTTTTTTGGCCAGGGCCGGTTTCTGCATCCGGCCCTGCAAGTGATGTACCGCAATGAGCTGCTGGAGCTGTTGGCCCGGCAAGGGGTTGCCTGCAAGGTCGACCACCAGGGCAAGTATTTTCCGGTTTCCAACCAGGCTGGAGATGTCCTGTCGGCCTTGCTCCGCTATGGCCAGAAGCAAGGTGTCCAGCTGCTGCCGGACACCGCAGTCGAATCCATCCAGCGAGAAGAAGATTTTTATATACTGACCACCAGCCAGGGCAGCCTGAGAGCAGGTGCAGTCATCCTGGCCACAGGCGGTATGACCTATCCTGGAACTGGATCCACCGGGGATGGTTACCGCCTGGCAGCTCAGCTTGGTCATACCATTGTCCAGCCACGGCCAGCCCTCGCCCCCCTGGTGGTCGAACAGACCTTCATTCGTGATTTGGCCGGCCTCGCCCTGCCCGATGTGGTTGTCCGTCTCGTACAGCCCGGACAGAAGCCAGTCACTTGCCAGGGCGATCTGCTGCTCACCCATAAGGGCGTCTCCGGACCGGTCATCCTCCGCTTGTCCCGTGAGCTGGCCGGGCCAGCCAGCCTGCAGATCGACCTGTTGCCTGCCATCAGCCAGCAAGACCTGGTTCTGGCCATCCTCGAGCAATTTGCCCAGAACGGGCGCCAGCAGGTCAAGAACAGTCTGGACCGCTTCCTGCCCCATCGCCTGGTATCTCCCTTGCTGGCACAGGCTAATATCCCTGCGGACCGGATGGCAGCCCAGGCTGGCCGGCGGCTGGCCGAGCCAATCGCCCAGCTCCTGAAGAACTGGCAACTGAAGGTCACGGGAACCCAGGGGGTCCATCTGGCCATGGTCACCGCAGGCGGCGTGGCCCTGCGCGAGATCAATCCCGCCACGATGGAATCGAAAATCTCCCCTGGCCTTTATTTTGCCGGAGAGGTCCTCGATCTGGATGGTGATACGGGCGGATTCAATCTGCAGGCAGCCTGTTCAACGGGATATCTGGCGGGACAGTCAGCCGCGGCGGCTCTCCTGGGCCACTCTGGCAACAATCGCTAGCACTTGTGTCTGCTCCTCCGGCGTCATCAGTTCAGCCATGACATCGGCCAGGACCTGGCGCTGGGCAGGAAATACGCGGGGGAAGGCCATGACGATGGCATGGATAATCGCCTCGCTCTCGCCGGGTTTTTCGATCCGGAGTAAAAAATTGAGGATATTCTGACAGATATCGCTGGCTGTTTTCTGGACAATGGCCTCACTGTTCATCCGGACCATGCCCAGCAGCTTGCTGCCATAGCGCGAGTCGTCGCGACAGGACGACAGATAGACCACGGCCGATTCCAGCAGCTCATCCACGATCAGGCGCGACCGGTCAGGGCCTGCCGATTGCAAGACCTCCTGCCAGATTTTCCGTTCAAAAAACTGGCCAATGTCCTTTTTAGCCGACTGGACCGCCCAGCGCGAACGACTGTTATGGCCATGATAAATGAGTGTTGTCCACAGCTCGATCAGCCGGTCACCCTTCTGGCCAGTCTTCTTGTCGATGACTGGAAAGCGGATGGCTTCAAAGCTGGCCTGCAGGGCGGCATAGTGCGGGTCCCCGGCATCGGACACAGGGCGTCCCAGTTGGGCTTCGATTTCCTTGCTGCGATCCACCAGGAAACCACAGTTGACACAAAAGACTGTTTTCTTCGTCGCATCGGCCTGGAATGGCTGGCCACAGGCAGGGCACTGGATCCTGATTTCTTCCATGCAAAAGGGCTCCTTCGATCGTGTGGAATTTTCTACCAGACTCTCATTATACCAGAGGATCACCCGGTGCTTCGGCCTCTGCAGGCGGCACTTTGGTAACCGGGCCCTGCGGCAGCGTTCTGAGGCTCAGGAGATGGATGGTGACAGCCAGCCCGATCCCGGTCAGGCTGACCTGGATGTACCAGCGGCCAACGAGAGCCATGGTAAGACCCAGGGATGCCCAGAGAAGCAGGATGGCTCCGATTTTGGTCTGCAGCGGCACCGCCTTGTGTTCCAGATAATGGTAGAGATAAGGGCCCAGAATCCGGTGCTGCATCAGCCTGGTATAGAGCCGCCGGGAGCTGCGCAGATAGCAATAGGCCGCCAGCAGCAAAAATGGCGTAGCAGGCAGGAGCGGGAGGAAAATCCCCAGGGAACCCAGGCCAACCGAGATGCTGCCCAGGACAAGCAACAGAATCCGTTTCAAACGGCTATTGGAAATTTGCGGATCAATCATCATGAGCAGAAGCATAGCGCAGACGGACGAAGCTGTCGATACGCCGGGTTACCAAAATCGCTCCGCTTCAAAGAGAGTGCCTGAGGCATCGCCTGGCGCCCAGATCCTCCACGGTCATCTGACCGAAAATGACAAAAGTCCTGCGGCCTTACAGCCACAGGACTTCACGTTGGTGGGTAGTAGAGGACTCGAACCTCCGACCCCTTGCATGTCAAGCAAGTACTCTAACCAGCTGAGCTAACCACCCAAGCGCCTGATTATCATATTACATGGCCCCCGGCTTTGTCAACAGGTTTTGCTCCCGTCCGGCCGCGAAAATTTGCGCATGAAATGAAAACAAGCTCCGGGGCTGGATCGCGCCGCCTTGGCGTCTGTCAGGGTTCACTTTTCCAGAACCAGAACCCCGCCAGGCAAGATATTCAAGGTTTCCCGGTTATTAGTGATGCGTCTTTGCCGCAATAATTCACCGTTCTGGTCGAAACTTGCCAGAGCAAATCCTTTGGACTCCATTGCACCCGTGAGGCGGACCGACTTGGGCTGGGCGGCCAGATTGGCCAGGATGATCCGGATCCCATTGCCATGGGCATAGGCATAAGCCTTCAGGTCGGCATCCGGACTGGTTGCATCAAGCAATTGGCTGCCCTGCGGGGTGGCCACGATTCCGGCTGCGATCATGTCACGCGGCCGATAGTCCTTATCCCAAGGTTCGCGCAGGTCCAGGTTGACCAGACCGGCGCTTTGGCCCAATTCCTCCAGCTGCAGGCAGGTCAGCTCGGCCAGGGTCGGCTGCATCCCTTCAAAGCCATGCAGGCTGGCCACGGCGATCAGCTCATGCCAGCCCTGGCGGGTCTGGGCTGGATTTCGTGGCAACTGGTCGAAGTAGGCCGCCAGAGCCGGCTGGATGCCGTTCTGGTTGGTCCCCTGGTATAGCCCGGTCAGTGATGAGGCATGATAATCGGCTGCTGAGCGCCAGACGCCATCGGAATAGGCCATGCCATCGACAAAAACCAGCTTGTTCTTGAGCTCGTTATAATACGGTGACTGGCGGACAACCTGGATCATCCAGTCGACCCAGGCTGTACGGATGCTGTCTGAGGCAAATTGTTGCTCGGGATCGGAAAATTCCAGGTAGATCTGGTCAAAAGAATCGCTCCAGGGCAAGATCTCCCCCTGGCTCATCCGCAGGTTGCCAAAATTGGACGTGATCGGGCCGGCCAGATATTCAAGCAGGCCCAGCAATTCAGTCTCTCCCATGCCAGAATGGATGGTCAGCCACGGACTGCTTCGGGCGCTGCGAGCCAGCTCCAGGGCGGTGGCCAGAGATTGGCTGCCCTGGTATTCCCAGAAGCCGTCCTGGTAAACCGGCGCTTCATTGCCCGGCTTTTTGGCCCACTGGAAGGAGGGCAGGCGAGTCCCGCCCAAGGTCAGATAGGCCAGGCGCAGGACCGAAGGCTGGGCTGCCTGGATTTCCTGACTGAGCGCGTCCTCCAGCCCGCTGACCGTCTGGCCCGGTTGTCCAAGGAACACCTTGTCCAGCCACAGCTCACCCGTGCCGGAAAAGCTGATATTGAATCGCACCGATTTGGAGGTCATGATCTGGCTTTTGGGAACCACAAAGGTATGGGAGTATTTCTTCCAGGTCGAACCCACATGGTCGATCGTTGTCCCGAAGGACTGGAAATCACCGGACAGCCAGATTCGCACCGAAGCATCCTGAACCTGTTCCTGGCGCATCCATAGTTCGACCTTGTAGATATCACTTTCCTTTTGCCGCGCCAGCTTAGCCGGATCGATCGCCTGCGAAAGGATCACGGAATCTGCAAGGCCTGCCCGGTCCGGGGCAACAAGGTGCAAGGAGGCTTGGCCACTGTCATCCGGTACCGACAGCAAAGTCCGCTCTGCTGTCTTGGCCCCGAATATATCCCAGCTGTCCGGCGTATGGGTGTCCTGGCTGGCCAATTCAAGGAATAGCAGGTCGCCCCCCTGGAAAGTTCCGGTCAGCAAGGGCTGGCTGAGGGTTATTTCAATGACCAGTGGGGCAATCCCGATCTGGCCCTGGGCATCTGCGCTGGCAATCTGCCGGTTGCCGAGGATTTCGAGGCGCCGGCTCACCAGGCCTGGGTCAATGGCAGACTCGGACCAGGACTGGCCACTGTCATTGGAATAGCGGAAACGATTGTCGCTGCCCAGCAGAATCATCTGGGTTCTGGAAAGCAAAAGCAGGTCCACGACCTCGACTGCCGGACTGGACGGTGTCAGCTCAAAAAACAGGCCATCGTTGCTGGTGGCAATCTGACCGTTTGTTCCTCCCAAGGCAAAAAGACCATCCGTGCAGGCAATGGTCTGCCAGGTCTGGCCGACGGTGGCCAGGCTGTCCACGACTCGCCAAAATGTACCATTCGTTGACCTGAGGACCGTACCATCTTCAGCCAGAGCCAGGAAAATGCCATTATTGTAGACGAGATCAACCAGATTTGACTGGACCGGTGACAAGGCCGCTGAAACGGTACCGGCAGCGCCAGCCAGAATCAGGCCACCATCACCAACGGCAACCACCAGCCCTTCTTCATTGGCGGCCACCGCCCGCAAGGCAGACGGGGCCTGGACCGGCCAGGACTGCCAGGCTTGGCCGTCCTGGGAATAGACCAGTTCACCTTGGTTGCTGCAGGCCAGAAAGCCATGGTTGACCACAGTAATATCAGTCAGGTCGGCCGAGGTGCCTGCATCCATCACGCGGGGCTCGACCCTGGCCAAGTCCAAAAGGACCAGCCCAGCCTGGCCCACCGCCACCGATATCTCGCCATTGTCGGCAAAACCCAGAACCTCGCGGCCTGGCGGCAGGTCAGCGGGCAACTGGACCATCTGGAAAGGACCCACCCGGTTGCTGTTGTACGCGGATACGGTCGCAGTCTTTTTCAGGCTCAGGCCTTCGGGGCCATTGGCGAGGATCCGTGCGGCGGCGCCCGTGAAAAAACCATCATTGGCCAGAACCGGATCTTGGGATGCATCGATGACGGTGAGGGTCTGGACATCGCCTTCGTAAACGGTCAGCAGTCTTCGATAGGCGACGGGTTCGAACGATGCATCAGCCAGAAGGTTATCCGAGGATGCATGATCCAGATTGGCGCCGGTCCCCAGGATATCCACTCGACGGTCTGTCTCCCGGATGGAGACATGAATGATATCGGCCGGTCCAGCCAGCCAGACCGCCACGCCAGCCAGAGTGGCTGCGACAGCAGCTGTTGACACGATCGTCAGGGCGAGGACTACGAAGGTCCGCTTTTTGATGCGGTAGCCGATCTGGCGGCGGATGAAGCGCAGCATGGCTCAGCTCCTTCGGTGCGACTGCCACAGATAGGCAACGACACCGATGCCAAGCCCGGCAAAACCGAGTTCGATCCAGACCACCAGCTGGCTCAGGCGATCATGGCCCAGGGTCATCGCGGGAACGACACTGCCCAGGAAATTGAACAGGATATGCATCAGGACCGGTACCCAGATTGAACGTGTGACTGCATACAGGGCACCCAAGGCCAGGGCTGGCAAGAGGACATACAGGACTTGGACCGGCTGGACATGGAACAAGGCAAACAGGACGGCCTGCAGGACAACGGCCAGCCATTCCGGCATGGCCCGGCGCAATTCACCCTGGATGATGCCACGGAACAGCAATTCTTCACTGAGTGGCGCCAGGATGGAAATGCCGGCGATCAGCCAGCCATATCCCAGGGCTGGCGAAAACGCCTCCGCCTGGGCAATATAGTCCGCCATCTGGCGCTGGATGGCCGGAATGCGATCCCCCAGGGCAAGCAATCCGGAAAAAAGCAGATTGGTCACCCCCAAAAGCCCCACCGCCAGGACCAGGGCTGGCCAGAGGTCGCGGCCGCGCGGGCGTTTCAGCCAGATGGCATCGGACCAGTTCAAATGGCGGAAATACAGGATCAGGCTATAAAGTGGAATCAGGACCAGGCCATAGAATACAGCGATCCTGGGATATTCGTTCAAAATGAGGTCCTGGGTATTGGCATAGGCCTGGCCAGGTGCAAGGCTCGGCCAGTTCAACCATGGGCTGAGCCAGGCATAGCGCTGGGCATAGAGATTGGCGACGATATCGATCACCAGGAGGTGGATGAGGATCATGGCAAATGGAATGATGGCCGTCCGCAGGCGAAATCCCCGTCCCGCTTCAGGAAACGGCTGGCCCGGCCGGCGAAGCTCAAGCCTCGCCATGTGTCAGGACGACCTCATACTTGTGGATCAGGCGGCTCGGACCATAGGAGAGCTTGGCTTTGCGCAGGCCGGGGATC
The DNA here is from genome assembly GCA_964499985.1 of uncultured Mageeibacillus sp. Lineage (GTDB taxonomy): Bacteria > Bacillota > Clostridia > Saccharofermentanales > UBA5734 > UBA5734. The sequence continues at coordinate 18,877 of CAZCMX010000005.1, read as the reverse complement.
CCCAGATCTTCCTCCCGGTTGACCCAGTCAATGTCCGGCAGAATATGTTCAAGCGTAAATTTGTTGATCGCTGCATAAAGCCCGGGGTACTCGGCCTTGGCCTTTTCGACATGGATCACACCCGTCCGGTTAAAGGGCTCAGATGCGATCGAGAAGGCGACCAGCTGGCCTTCGATGCGGAGGGCTCCCCCGCGAAGGTTGAGCTCGGCATAATGGTCCAAAAGCATTTTGACCGGACGATAATCACTCTGGGTGATGTCATTGCTATCAATGCCCTTTTCCTCACACCAGTCGAGGACCAGCCGGAGTGCCTCAGCTGCATCTTCCTGGCGGAGCGGTGCAAACTGGTAATCCGGATAGGTGCGCAGGAAACGATTCACATGGTTGCGCTTGGCATGGAGGTCTTTGCCCACCAGCTGGCGCAGGCTCTGGGCATCATACAGGTAGTCGGAAAAAGTCCGGTCATAGGCAATGCGGGCCTTATAGCCCTTGAGGTTTTCGAACAGGGGCACATAGGCCTCGTCAATGTACAGGATCCGGACCGGCCAGCCCAGGCGCAGGAATTGCGGTGCGACCACATCGACAATCGTTTGCAGGCGTTCCTGGTCCAGGGGCCCCAGGGGCAAGGACATGTGGGGGGTCGTGAAAACGCCGCCATTGCTGATGAAAAACAGGCAATCGGCCAGCTCAACCACACGGTAATCAAAGCCCTCATGCCAGGACCAGCGCGCATCAAAACTGGCATCCGCCAGCTCGGTCAACGATTTCTGGCGATGCTTGAGATAGCGGTCGCGATCGGCAAGGGAAAACAAGGGATAATGGTCATCAAACATGATGTCTGGCCTTTCTCAGCCGCCAGCCTCTTCAAAGCGCCGGTAGAAAAAGTCAAAGGCGTCGGCCAGCTCGGTCTTGTTCTTGATCGATTTGAAATACTGCTCACCCGTCACATGGTGTTCAGCACGCATGATCACGATCTCCGGCTCCTGATGATTACCATCATCCGGTTCATAATTATACATGACGACATAATCTCGGCCATTCATCGAAAACGAATCGATAAAGGCCATGTAATACTCATGGCCATTATCGACATCCACGATGACAGCTAGAACATCATCCTTGGCCACCCGGCTGCGGTTCAACCGGCCGCGCGAGTCTGGCCGCAAGGATTCAGTTGTCGGCTTCGTCGTCCTCGTTTTCATAGTCCTCTTCCTCACAGAGACGCTCGTATTCGGCAAAAACACGATCGTATTCGTCATCTGTCAGGCTGACCAGCCCTTCAGTGCCGTCTTCGAGTTCGACGACCCGGGTGATGACCATCTCCGGTTCCTGTTCATCGGTGGTGATCAGGACGCAATAATGTTCATCCTCAAAGGCGAAATCGTCCGCCAGAATGAACGTATACTCCTCACCGGTCTCGCCATCCACCATTGTGATGATGCCATTGCCATGCTCATGGTCATGGTCATGGTCATGGTCATGACCGCAGCCATCGCCGCAGCCGGAATCACAACCTGCACAGCCGTGGCCATCCAACATCAATTCTTCTAAAAACATGGGAATTCCTCCTTGGGATTTCAAGTCCTGCTTCATCAAAGCCGGACTTGTAGATTATAACATAATCAATTCAGGCTTGGCGCCGGCTCTCCAGGTATTCCTGCAGGATTATTTCGGCTGCCACCTGGTCAACCACAGCCTTGCGTCTGGCGCCACGCACGCCGGTTTCCCGCAGCACCCGGCTGGCCAGGACGGTTGTATAGCGCTCGTCGCGGTAGAGGACCGGCCGGCCGGTCCTGGCGGCCAGTTCTTCGCCCATGGCGCGGGCCTTGGCTTCGGATTCACTGGTTTTGCCGTCGGTTCGCCGGGGCAAGCCCATGATCACAGTTGTGATCTGGAGATCCTCGATCAGAGCAACCAGCCGGTCCATCGCCCAGGCGGGGTCCCGGCCATTCCAGTTGATTGTCTCCAGACCGCGGGCCATGATGCCGAGCGGATCGCTCACAGCGGTCCCGATCCGGGCATCGCCATAATCGATGGCCATAAACCGTTCAGGGGCATGGTTTGACATAGTTTATCCTTTCTCCGGCAGGCTGTCCGTAGCCTGGGTGACCGGGCGACTGGCTCAGACGACCTTGAGGACGAAATCCCGGCAGGCATAGGCACAATAGCCACATAAAACGCAGCGCTCCGGATCGACTGTGACTTTGCCGGCAGCGGCCGGCAGGGACAGGGCCTGGCTGGCACAATGGGCCAGGCAGGCGCCACAACCCGTGCACCAGTCTGAAACGACCAGCCGGCGCGACCGGCTGCGTGTGGCGGCAAGGTCCGACGGGTCCACAGCCTGGCCAGAAAACAGGGCAATATTCATATCGATTTCAGCCTCGCTCTGCATGCCAACCGCATAGGCAGCCACCTGGTCCTGGGCCAGGGCAAAGGCCAGGGCGGCATCGAATTCCTGGAGGAAATGGCCACCGCCCAGCATTTTCATGCCATAAAGGCCAAGTCCGGCAGCTGCAGCCTCGCGGGTGGCCTGGACCATATCGTCGGCCTGGCCATCGATCAGGCCCAGGCCTTTCCAGTTGAGCAAGGGGTGGATGACGTCTGCTTCGCGGTAGAGACCGATGTCGAGGTCCCGCCAGAGCCCATCGGACTGGCCACGCCTGGCCTGGGCCAGGGCGCGGACAGGTTCGACCGCATGGGTGGATATGCCAATCGCCCGGATCAGGCCCTTTTCCTTTTGGGCCTGGAAATAGGCGAAGGCCTCGCGATGGCCATCCAGCGTCAGAGTGGATTCTTGTTCGTGGAGCAGGAAAAGATCAATGATCTCCAGATCCAGGGCCTGGCGGGCCTGTTCAAAGCTGCGCCGGGCGGTTTCCTGGTCATAGGCATAGCATTTGCTGGCAATGACTGGCGGTACTGAGACCCTGCGCAAGGCCGCACGAATATGCGGATAGGTTTCGTAAAGCTCGGCTGTATCGACAAAATTGACACCGCGGGCAAAGGCATAGGCGAGCAGTTCGCCACCGCGCTCGGGTGTCAGGCTGGCCTGGGCTGGGCCGAGGGTCAGGGAGCCGAAGCAGAGCCGGGACACGTCGATCCCGGTCTGGCCCAGCTCATTTCTTGGCAAATTCATTCGAGTGTCTTGATGTACTCGCTCAGGATGACCTCGAGCATCTCATCCCGCTCCATGCGGCGGATCACGGCCCGGGCCCCATTGTGGTTGGTAATATAGGTCGGGTCACCGGACATGAAATAGCCGACCAGCTGATTGACCGGATTGTACCCTTTCTGACGCAGGGCCTGGAGCACCTGGGACATGATCTCGCGCACTTCGAGCGAATGGTCGGCCCCAAATTCAAAACGGGTTGTTTCACCTTTTTCCACGCAGCAAGCACCTCATCTTTCTGTCAAAACTGAGAGTCGGACTCCGATTGCCAGCCAGTGGCTGGCCGGACGCCCGGCCTGGGAAGTGTATTTATCTTAACATGATCAGGCAGGGTTTGCACCCGTGCCGTAGAGAAATTGGGCATCGGCGCGGACCGGCTGGACGGTGCAGATCTGGCCGGGGACAAGGCCAATGGCAGACTCGATCCGGACCGGCACATAAGCCGCTGTATAACCCTCCGCGATTCCATCGTCGCTCACCGTTTCGACCAGCACGGTCTGGCGGTCTGCGACCTGGCTTTGATGGAACGAGGCCGCCAGTTGCTCGGCCAGTTCCTGCATCGCCTGGCTGCGGCTGGCACTGACGGGCGGGGGAACCTGGCCGGGCATGGCAGCGGCCCGCGTCCCCTGGCGCGGCGAATACCGGAACACATGCATCCGGGCAAAGCCGATCGCTTGGCAAAACTGCAGGCTTTCGGCAAATTCCTCGGCTGTTTCACCTGGAAACCCGACTATGATATCGGTTGTCAAGCTGGCCATTGGAAAGGCGTCCCGCAATGCCTGGGCCACCGACCTAAACTGGCTGGTGCTGTAGCGGCGGTTCATCCGGCTGAGGACAGAATCCGAACCACTTTGCAATGACAGGTGGAAATGGGGGCATAGCTTGCGATTTTGCCGGGCCAGTTCGATGAATTCCGGGGTGATCGACAGCGGTTCCAATGAGCCGAGCCGGATCCGCTCAATCCCGGGGATCTCCGCCAGCTTCAGGGCCAGGGCCACCACCGCATGGCTGCCTTCGCCACGGTCCAGGCCATAGGAGCAGACATGGATACCCGTCAGGACAATTTCCTTGTAACCGGCTGCCGCCAGGGCCCGGGCTTCGGCCAGGATGGCCGCTTCATCCCGGCTGCGGATCCGGCCGCGAGCCAGAGGGATCGCACAATAGGAGCAAAACGAATTGCAGCCATCTTCGATTTTGATATGGGCCCGGCATTCGGATTGCTGGTCGACGATTCCCAATTCTTCAAACAGATCTGCCGCCACCAGGTCTTCGCCATGGTTTTCAGCCGGCTGCCGGGCAGTCCGGTCGCCAGCGGCACTCAGGCCGAGGTAGTCCTGGACCAGTTCCAGGGCCCTGGCCTTACCATGGGTGCCAATGACAATGTCTGCATAGGATTTGGCATCACTCAGCTCGGCATGGCAGCCCATCGCCACCACGACCGCCTGGGGGGCCTGTCGCTTGGCCCGGCGGAGCAATTGGCGCGATTTACGGTCTGCCTCGCCGGTGACGGTGCAGGTATTGATGATATAGACATCGGCCGGTTCATCAAATCCGACCCGCTCGAAGCCAGCCTGGACAAACCGCTGCGCAATGGCATCCGTTTCATAATGATTGGTTTTGCATCCCAGGGTGTGGAAGGCCGCTTTCATGCTTCATGTCCTCCTGCGCTCTTGCTGGTACATCGCTTCTGGCCAACTGGCTTGCCGATTGACAGGCTTCGCAGGTTGAAGCAAAATAAACCTATGCGTACATTGACGATTCATCTCAAGTCCATCAACGAGGTCAAGGAATTCGTCCGGATCGTGAACGACTTCTCTTATGATGTCGATCTCATCTCAGGCCGTTATATTGTCGACGCGAAATCGATCATGGGGATCTTTAGCCTGGATTTGGCCCGGCCGATCGCCTTGGAGATTCACAGCGACACCGCCGAGGATTTGGTCGCCCGTCTCGAGCCGTTCGCCCTGACCTGATTCCACGTTGACCTCCGGGCGCTGCATCAGCCTTGGCAAACCGCCGGGGCAGGCTCAGTCTCCGGATCCCCGCCGGCCCGTTTGGATCAGCTTGCTGACGGGTCTTTTTTTATTGTCCGGACAAGCCAGCGAACGGTGCCGCCGCACATATCATTAACGTCGAAAAAAGAGGGCAGATGGCCCTCTTTTTTGAATCTGTTACGGGACTGGACCAGTCAGGCAGAAATCAGGTGCCGCGGCCAGTCAGCAGGTAGAGAACCACGGTCAGGATCGCAAAGACGATCGCAAAAATTGAAGTCAGGCGTTTGAGCAAGACATCCATGGTACGGCCCTTGCTCTTGCCGAAAAATGTATCGGCACCGCCACTGATCGCGCCGAGGCCCTTGGAGTTGCCTTCCTGGAAAATAACCAGCATGACCAGGGCAATGCTGATCAGGATATCGATCACTGCGATGACAATAGCGAGTGCGTTCATGGTCTACCTCCGATTGTTAGGGCTGCCCGGCTGGCAAATGATTGGACCTGCCGGCACACAGCATCGGTTATTTTACCACACGAGGATCAGACAGGCAAGGGCAGATTGGGCATGACTCGGGCGAAAGCAGTGAGATTGGGTTTCCCACTGCTTTCGCGGCCTGGGGTTCTATCACTTATGCAGGGAGCTTCTGATGAATTTTATCGTTTCCGCGACTGCAAAGGGGATCAGGGACAGGGGCAGGATAATCGCCCAGTCTTTGAAGCCGAGCGGAATCGTGTGGAAAATCGGGTCGAGGAACGGAACGTAGACAACCACCAGGAGCAGGAACAGCGACAGCAGGATGGCCTTGTTCAGGCTGGCATTGCCAAACAAGCCCAGCTTGAGGACGGGCTGGTTTTCTGAGCGGGCACTGTAGGAGCGGAACAATTCGGCCAGGATCAGGGTGATGAAGGCATAGGTCCGGGCACCATCAGCCGGCTGTCCATCGGCATAGCCATAAAGAGACAAGCCAATATTGAAGGCCGCAAAGACAGCGGCAAAAATCGCGATGCTCTGCGTGGTGATGGTGAAAATCATGTCCTTGTTGAGGATCGGTTCATTCTGGCTGCGCGGCGGATGCTCCATGACATCGGGCTCGCCTTTTTCCTGGCCCAGGGCCAGCGCCGGGAAGCTGTCGGTGATCAGGTTCAGCCAGAGCAGCTGGATCGGCAGGAGCGGGACATTCAGCGGGCCCAGGATCAGGGTGCTCAGGAAAATGACCAGGATCTCGCCGACATTGCAGGACAAGAGGAATCCGACAAATTTGCGGATATTGCTGTAGATGATCCGGCCTTCCTTGACCGCCTGGACAATGGTGGCAAAGTTGTCATCGGTCAGGATCATGTCCGCGGTTCCCTTGGCGACGTCCGTCCCGGTGATGCCCATGGCGACACCGATATCAGCACTTTTCAGGGCCATGGCATCATTGACACCGTCACCGGTCATCGAGGCAATATGCTGGTTGGCACGCAGGGCAGACACAATCCGCACCTTATGTTCGGGTGAGACCCGGGCATAGACCGAGGTTTTCTCCACTTCCTGACGCAAGGTGGCCTCATCCATTTCATCGATCTGGTGTCCGGCAAGGACGTGGTCATCGGGTTTTCTCAGGCCAAGGTCATTGGCAATCGCAACCGCGGTGTCCTTATAGTCACCGGTGATCATGACTGCACGGATGCCGGCCTTCTGGCACAGGGCAATCGCATCGCGGGCTTCCGGACGGGCCGGATCGATCATGCCCATCAGACCAACGAAGGTCATGCCGGATTCGGCACCGGTCTGGTCGTCCCCTTCATGGATCCGGTAGGCGAAAGCAAGGACGCGCAAGGCAGACTGGGCCATTTCACTGTTGGCATCCAGAATCTCCTGGCGGACCAGCTCGCTCATCGGTTCGATCCCGTCCAGCGTCAGGACCGATGTACAGCGGTCCAGGATGATGTCTGGTGCGCCCTTGGTCAGGGACACCAGGCCTTGCCCGGCAAAGCCCCTGTGGAAGGTCGACATCATCTTGCGTTCCGAGTCAAAGGGCAGGTCACCGGCTTTGGGGTATTTCTGGTTCAGGCTGGTGCGGTCAAGCCCCGCTTTGGCGGCCGCGACGATCAGGGCTCCTTCCGTCGGATCACCGAGGATGCCCATGGTCCCGTCTTCTTTTTTGACCAAAGCAGCATCATTGCATAAAAGACCGATTTCCAGCAGACGCTCCATCTCAGCCGACAGAGAGACTTTCGCGCCACCCGCGGTATCGAGCAATTCCCCCACGGGGTTATAGCCGGTGCCGGTGACTGCGATCAGCTGGTCGGCTGCATACAGGCGAGTCACCGTCATTTCATTCTGGGTCAGGGTGCCCGTCTTGTCCGAGCAGATCACATCGACACAGCCGAGCGTTTCGACAGCCAGCAGTTTCTTGACGATGGCATTGTGCTCGGCCATCCGTTTCATGCCCAGGGCGAGCACGATCGTGACGACTGCCGGCAGTCCTTCCGGAATCGCCGCCACGGCGAGGCTGACCGCCGTCATGAACATATCGAGAATATCGCCACCCATCAGAATGCCCTGCAGGAAGACGATCGCACTGACCGAGAGACAGATGATCCCGAGCCATTTGCCCAGCTGGTCGAGGTTTTTCTGAAGCGGGGTTTTCTCCTCGCTGATTTCCTGCAGTTTGTCAGCGATTTTACCGATCTGGGTCCCGGAGCCAGTGCCGACGACCAGGCCACGGCCTTTGCCATAGGTGATTGCAGTGCTCATGAAAACCATATTGTCCCGGTCGCCGAGCGATGTTTTTTCCGGCAGAACAATGGCTGCATTTTTTTCGACCGGTACGGATTCACCCGTCAGGGAAGCCTCTTCAGCCTTGAGAGACTGGCTTTCCAGCAAGCGCAGGTCTGCCGGGACGATGTCGCCCGCCTCGAGCATGACCAGGTCCCCTGGCACCAGTTCTGCGGCAGCGATCAATTTCTGTTCGCCATCGCGCAGGACCCGCGCCTGCGGTGAAGTCATTTTCTTCAGTGCCTCGATCGCCTTTTCAGCCCGGCCTTCCTGGACCACACCCAGGATGGCATTGATCAGGACGATGGCAATGATCACGCCGGCGTCAATGTATTCGCCCAGAAAAGCCGAAACCAGGCTGGCACCGATCAGGATCAGGACCATGATATCCTTGAATTGGGCCAGTAATTTCTGCAGCAGAGTCTGCTTTTTCTTTTCCGTCAGGGCATTGGGGCCATACTGTGCCAGCAAGGTGGCAGCCTGCTGGCTACTCAGGCCATTCTGGGTGTCACTGCCCAGTCGCGCAATCAGATCAGGCAACTGTTCCTGGTAGGGTTCCTGGTTCATGGTTTTCCTCCTTCAAACAAAAAAGACCATCCGATCATGTCTGGCATGTTCGAATAGTCTCGCACTTCATGGCCAAGCCAGACAATCTTGTCTTGCTGTTGACTTGACCTCCGCCGGGGTGGGCGGCAGCTACTCCCTAAGCAAAACAACTGTATCATACAACAAACGATAAGCCAAGATGGCCAGATCATCAATCCTTTGCTCTGGTGCAGACAGATTTATTGTCAACCTGTGGCAAGGACGGGATGCTAAAATAGGAGCAGGGCCCTGTGAGCGAGGTTGATAGGATGAACAGATTATCAGAGGCAGAAATCCAAAGCCCAGTCATGACCTGGCTGCTCGAAGCCGACCAGCCTTCGGTCCGGTATCTGGCCCTTCGGGATCTGCTCGGCGCCGACCCCGAAGGCCCGGAGCTTCGCGCTGCCAGACAGGCGATCATGCAATCAGGCCCGGTTCCGGCCATCCTGGGGCATCAGAGCCCGGATGGATCCTGGGATTTGCCGGAGAAATTCTACACCAGCAAATACCAGGGTACGGTCTGGACGGTGCTGCTCCTGGCTGAGCTGGCAGCCGATCCAGCCGACGAGCGGATCCAGCGGGCCTGCGAATTCATCCTCAGGCATGCTTTCGAGCCCGAAAGCGGCGGATTCTCCTACCAGATGAGTGCCCGGACCGGTCAAGGTTTGCCGGGCGGGGTCATCCCCTGTCTGACAGGCAATATGGTCTATAGTCTGATCCGTCTGGGCCATCTCGACGATCCCCGGGTCCGGAAGGCCCTGGACTGGATCCTCGCCCGCCAGCGCACCGATGATGGACAAACCAGTCCTCCGGCAGATCCCTATTACAAGCGCTACACCAATTGCTTTGGTCGCCACAGTTGCCATATGGGTGCGGCCAAGGCGCTGAAAGCCCTGGTGGCTGTGCCAGAGGCCAACCGCACGCCGGAAATCAATACCAAGCTTGACGAGCTGGCAACCTACTTTCTCAAGCACCATTTGTACCGGAAAAGTCACGATCTCAGCCAGATCGCCAAGCCCGGCTGGCTGCGCCTGGGCTTCCCCCTGATGTACAATACCGATATTCTCGAGCTCCTCGGGCTGTTCAGCCAGCTCAAACGCTACGACTCTCGCCTGGATGATGCCCTCGCGATCCTCGCTGGCAAACAGCAGCCGGACGGCCGCTGGCTCCTGGAACAGTCGTTCAATGGCAAGATGCAAGTCCGGATCGAGCAAAAAGGCAAACCCTCCAAATGGATCACCTTGCAGGCTTTGGAGGTGCTGCAGGCATTCCCGGTCCCGCCGACCGGCAAACCCCGGGATAACCAAGGGGCCGTTTCCCCGGCAGAATGAAATCCACCGGCGAGACGACCCCGTCATTTCTGTTTGATTGAATCAAGCTTTGCGATTATTTGACGATCTTGACCTGAATCACCTGTTCTTGACCGTTATCCAAGGTGATTTTCAGATCATAGGTGACGCCCTTCTGGAAACCCGTTTTTGTACTCAAATTGAAGATATATTCCCCAGTATCCGGGAGATACCTGAAGGAGTTGTCTGTGACTGTTCGATCTGTTGAAACAGCTGCGACAAACTCATCGCTACCGGACGGTGCATATGTCAGTGTTGCTGCAGATGTGTCAACGAGTTCACCCATCGAATCAGTCAGCTGGAATTTGACCGGAATCGTGCTGCCAAGCTTGAATCCCTTCAAGGCCTGCGCCGGGGTCGGTGAAATCACATGAATATCAAATCTGTCATCATAGGTTAGCGCAATATCATCCAGATGAGTGTTATAGCTCATATACCAGGGCGTAATCGAGCTGATTGACCGGAATCCCAGTAAAATCTCTTCCCCATCAAAATCGCTTAACGAACGAGTGATCAGGGTCCAGCTATAGTATCCGGTCGCTTCAATGGAAGCACCCAGAGGCGTCCAGCTGCTGCCACCATCCGTTGAGACCTCAACCTGAAGATCATTGTAAATATCGTTGCAAGCATAATAGAACGTCAAGGAACTGTTTTGGCAATAACTTAAATCAAGCGGGGTCACAAGTCTTGCCTCATCCGGCGGTGTGCAAAATGCTGCATCGTCAGCATTAAACATAACGGAATAACCACTATAGCCATTGATATGCCCCCAAGGGGAAATGGCCCATTCACCAACATCGAAAGCACTGTTCAGGCTTACGGATGTCCAGTTTGAAGCTAATGTTCCAGACTCAAAATCATCAATCGTCACAGTTGCCGCAGAAACAGGCATGACCATCATGCAAAATACAAAGGTGAGCGCAGCAATCAGTGAAAACATTGATTTTCCGATTTTGTTCTTTTTCTGGTCTGACATGATAATGACCTCCCTTCCCAGGGTTTTTCACAGAAACGATCGAATCTTCCACGTGCAGCAAAGTCAATCCAGCGAACGGAAACAAACCGGTGGAAAAGGTTCCAGACCGGGATCTCAAATAAGCCAGACTGCAATCGCAACTTGCGTCCTGCTGGCGTATCCACGATGACTCTTGCTGAAACAGACTGGGTTATCGCTTTGCCAGAAAAGTATTGGCAAGGCAATCTCCCTGGTCTGCGCCTGTTGGGCAGAGGCGATTGCTTCGCTTGTGGTTGGCTTATGGATTGGAAACTACACAAATAACGCGGACTATTTTCAGCTTGGGGCTCATAAAATAACTTGGATTTACACGAAACAGCCGATCTTTATCTGGTTAATGCTAAACATGAAATTTCTACCGTTTCTATAATGGCACAAGGATCCACCTTTAGATTATATTGCTTTCGTAACTTTTAATCCATATTTTTGTAATATTTAACTCTTTATACTTGAAATTCTCCGTTATTCACAATTGGCGCGCTCTGGTTTTAACAGTATGGCCAATCAATTGCCATCCATCAGCAATGGGATCCCTCGCTGACTTTGCCAGCATCTGGCAAGGCCAAGCATCAACTATGGGACAGATACAAAAAACCGCCCTGGCAGTGTGCCTTGGCGGTTCTTCATGGTGCCCAGAGCCGGAATCGAACCAGCGACACGGGGATTTTCAGTCCCCTGCTCTACCGACTGAGCTATCTGGGCATAGTACAACCGGTCCTTGCGGACCGGTTGTTTGGCGACGCAGAAGGGGCTCGAACCCTCGACCTCCAGCGTGACAGGCTGGCATTCTAACCAACTGAACTACCGGGCCACTGTTTTGGTGGGAACAACAGGGCTCGAACCTGTGACCCTCTGCTTGTAAGGCAGATGCTCTCCCAGCTGAGCTAAGCTCCCGAGCGGTGCACTGTTTCGAGCGCAAGACAGAGAATATCAGATCACCATGGCTTTGTCAACAAGGAAATTTCAGGTGAGGCCGAACAATCGCCTGGCATTGGCGGTGGTCCGGGCAGCCACTTCCGCGATGTCACAGCCCCAGATTTCGGCGACCTTGGCGCCGATCAGGGGGATATGCTCCGGGGAATTGCGATGGCCGCGATATGGCACGGGGGTCAGGTAGGGGCTGTCGGTCTCGAGAACGAGCCGGTCGCGCGGGCAGGCTGCGATCACCTCCAGCGCCTTGCGGGCGTTTTTAAAGGTGATCGGGCCGTCAAATCCCAGATAGAAGCCTTTGCGCAAGAGGATGGCGGCAGTTTCGACACTGCCGGAATAGCAGTGGAATACGCCGGGAATCTCGCGGAAGGGCCGCTGGGCGGAGGCCTCGGCAATCACGGCCAGGCAATCCGCGGTTGCTTCGCGATCATGGACGATCACGGGCAGGTCGAGGTCCTGGGCCAGTTCGAGCTGAGCGCGGAAAACCGCATACTGGACATCGCGCGGTGAAAAATCATAGTGGTAATCCAGGCCGATCTCACCGATGGCCACGACAGGATCGCCCCGATGCTGGACGGCCAGCTCGCGCAGCTGCCGGAGGCCATCCGGGGTCAGGGATTTGGCATCGTGCGGATGTACACCGACCGAGACCACCAGTCCCTGGCCAGGATGGCGCAGGGCCAGGTCGACCGCGGTCCGGGAGTCATCCAGATCGGTGCCGGGCAGCAGCACCGTATCGATCCCTGCGGCACGGCTTAACGCCAGGACCTCCGTGAGGTCCTGGGCATAGGGTTTGCTATGCAGATGGGCATGTGAATCGATCCATTCCAGGGGGAGGGTTGCATCGACCATCTGTCAGCCGACTTCGGAACCGGACGGGACGGGTGCATCCACGGTGAGGACCTTGTAGCCAGTTTCAGTCGTGGCACAGAGGATCATGCCATGGGACATGGCGCCGCGGATCTTTCTCGGCTTGAGGTTGGTGACGACAAT
>CAZCMX010000005.1:0-5981 GCA_964499985.1 uncultured Mageeibacillus sp. | reverse complement strand
GCCTGGGCCTGGAGCAAGGCATCGAGGGCTGCGATCTCCTTGGCGATGTCGATGCGGGGGAAGATCGGATCGGTCTTGGGCAGGGCCGCTGCGGCCTGGTACAGGCCATAGGTCCGGGCGGATTCCCAGGCCGTCTGTTCACCGGCGGGGATGGCGAGGGCCGACCAGATCTTGGCCGGAGTGTGAGTCAGGAAGGGCTGGATCAGGATCGAGACAACGCGGATCGTCTCTGCCAGGTTGTACAGGACGGTTGCCAGGCGGGGAGCATCGCTCTCATTTTTGGCCAGGACCCAGGGGGCCGTTTCATCGATGTACTTATTGCTGCGGCCGACGACCTTCCAGATTTCAGCCAGTGCGGTGCTGAACTGGAGCTGGTCCATCGCGGCTTCGACCTTGTCCGGCAGTTCACAGACCAGGTCGACCAGCTCGCTGTCAGGGTGAGCGGCGAGACGGTCTGCCGGCAGACCGGATGGGAAATACTTGCTGATCATCGCCGCGGTGCGGCTGACCAGGTTGCCCAGGTCATTGGCCAGGTCGGAGTTGATCCGGCTGATCAGGGCTTCATTGGAGAAAATCCCGTCGGAGCCAAAGGGCACTTCGCGCAGCAGGAAATAGCGCACGGCATCGACGCCATACTTCTCGCACAAAACGACCGGGTCGATGACATTGCCCTTGGATTTGGACATTTTACCGTCCTTGAACAGCAGCCAGCCATGGCCATAGACCTGTTTGGGCAGCGGAATATCCAGGGCCATCAGCATCGCCGGCCAGATGATCGTATGGAAGCGGACGATCTCCTTGCCGACCAGCTGGACATCGGCTGGCCAGTAGCGGGCCATGTCACCGGTCAGGGACGGGTAGCCAAGTGCGGTGATGTAATTGGAGAGCGCGTCGATCCAGACATAGACCACGTGCTTGGGATCAAACGGTACAGGGACGCCCCAGTCAAAGGTCGTCCGGGATACACACAGGTCTTCGAGGCCGGGGCGCAGGAAGTTGTTGAGCATTTCATTGGCGCGGGCAACCGGCTGGATGAAATCCGGATGTTCTTCAAAAAGGCGGATCAGGGCATCCTGATATTTGGAAAGGCGGAAGAAATAGCTCTCTTCCTTGGCCTTCTCCACCGGGCGGTGGCAGTCCGGGCATTTATGCTCGACCAGCTGGGTTTCCGTCCAGAAGGACTCGCAGGGCGTGCAGTACCAGCCCTCGTATTCGCTCTTGTAGATATCGCCTTTGTCATAGAGCTTCTGGAAAATGTCCTGGATGGCCTTGACATGGTCCTCGTCCGTGGTGCGGATGAAGCGGTCATAGGAAATATCGAGCAGCTGCCAGAGCTCCTTGATCCCGTCCACAATGTGGTCGACATAGGCTTGTGGCGTGACGCCCTTGTCCTCGGCTTTGCGCTGGATCTTCTGGCCATGCTCATCCGTGCCGGTCAGGAACATGACATCAAAACCCTGCAGGCGCTTATAGCGGGCCATGGCATCTGCTGCCACGGTTGTGTATGAATGGCCGATGTGCAGCTTGTCACTCGGATAATAGATCGGTGTCGTAATGTAGAATGTCTTGTCCATGCGGGGCCTCCTGTTGGGCTGATTACGGTATTATAACGTCTTTGCCGGGCTTTGTGAAATTGATCAGCCGGGGTTTTCCGGATCGCCGGTTTCCGAATCCTGAATCTGGATCGCCAGGGCATACAGTTCATTTTTCTTGACCCCGGTCCGGGCAGAGGCTTCACGGGCAGCTTCCTTGACCGAAACGCCCTGGGCCAGCAATTCCTTCAGGATTTGTGCAGCATCCTGTGCGAGCTCACTGCTGACACCCCCCGGGCCGTCCGTCACAGTCGGATGTCCGGGCAGCCGGCGTGCCAGGGCGGTCAAGCCTTCGAGGACGATGACGAATTCACCGCGCGGCTCATTGGTCTCATAATAATCAGCCAGGCCCTGGACGGTCCCGCGCAGGAATTCCTCATGCTTTTTGGTCAGCTCGCGGCCCAGAGAGACCAGCCGGTCACCGAATCCGAGGCCAATCAGCTCCTGCAGAGTCTTTTTCAGCCGGTGCGGCGCCTCATAGAGCACCATGGTCCGGAGTTCCTTTTGCAGTTCCAGCAGGCGTGATTTTCTGATTTTGCGGTCAGAGGGCAGAAAGCCTTCAAATGCATACCGTTCGGTTTCCAGTCCCGAACCAGCCAGAGCGGTGACGGCCGCCGAGGGACCCGGAATCACCAGAACCGGCAAATCGGCAGCCACACATTCTGCGACCAGCCGGCCGCCCGGATCGCTGATGCAGGGCATGCCTGCGTCTGAAACGAGAGCAATGGTCTGGCCATCGCGCAGCTTGCCGAGCAGTTCCTGGCCTTTGCTGGCCTGGTTATGTTCATGGTAGCTCGTCAGGGGCTGGTGCAGGCCCAGATAGGTTAACAGTTGCCGGGTCCGCCGAGTGTCCTCGGCTGCGATCAGGTCCACCTGGGCCAGTACTTCAATGACCCGGTGCGACAGGTCACCCAGATTCCCGATCGGGGTGCCTACCAGAATCAGGGTGCCACGGGGAAGGCTGCTGGCGGGTGCAGGTATGGTGCTGTCATTCATGGGGATTTCCTTTTCCATAGATCTTGCAGGTCTCCGGGCTGGGCTGGCCAGGAGCCAGGTTGACGACAAGGTCCGGCAGCCAGCGGAAAGATCCCGGCCGGCCATGGCGGCGGCCGGCGAGCAGCAGGCTGGTCGGGGCCCGGCCGGGCAGCGGCACAATGCCCTGCAGGGCAAGGGGTTCGATGCGGTGGTCTTGCATGGCTGCCAAAAGCTCCGGCAAATTGGCCGGGCGCTGGACCAGGGCGATGACTCCGCCTGGCTTGAGCCAGGTGGCCGCAGCCTGCATCAGGTCGGCCGATGTCAGGGTGGTCATTTCAACTGCGGTCCGCCATTCCTCGCCAAGCGCATCATCGGCTGACCGGGTCGGCGAGACATGCCGGCCGGGGTCCCGGTAGGGGGGATTGCTGACAACCAGATCGAGACTGGCCTTGGGCAGCAGGCTCAAATCGCGGATATCCCCCAACAGGGCAGCGGCCCGGGTTTCGAGCTGATTGATGGCCAAATTGCGCTGCAGGACAGAAAATGGCCGCGGGCTGATCTCGATGGCGGTCAGGGCAGCCTGCGGCAGGCGGTCCGTGAGCAAGACACTGACTGCCCCGCAACCGGCTCCCAGGTCTGCTGCCCGAACCAGCTTTTTGTGTTTGACCAGTTCTGCTGCAAAAGCTGCCAGGAAGACAGAGTCTTCGCCGAACCGGAAGCCGCTGGTTTTCTGGATCAGCCGCAGACCAGATCGCTGCAGGTCCTCCAGGGTTTCATCAGATGCGATTTTAATGGAGTTCATTCCTTAGCCCCGCTGAAAACAAAAAGGGAAAGCGCTAGGCCTTCCCTCATTTGCTGGGAAAATCCGGACCAGAATCAGCCAGCAGAGATGGCTGAAACAGGGCATGCAGATTCGCAGGCACCGCAGTCGATGCAGGTATCTGCGTCGATCACATACTGGCTGGCGCCAGCAGAAATCGCACCAGTCGGGCACTCACCTTCGCAAGCGCCACAGGAAATACAAGCGTCAGAAATTTTGTAAGCCATGGTTGAACACCTCCCATTCGTTCAAGATTTTAGCACCCGGATGCACTTAGGGCAAGCATCTGGCTGTGATTGATCACGACAAGGCTGTTCAGGCTTCCGCAGGAGCCGAACGGGGCTGGGCCGCCGGCGTTTTGCCTTTGCCGCCACAGCCGCCGCATTTTTTGCTCGGCTTGCCGCCGATGATTTCAACCTCGGTATTGGGCAAGGTCACCAGGTCAGCCTCCCCACCGCGGTCCAGGCGGACGGTGACGGTCTCCTTGAGCAGATTGATCCCCTCGACCACACCCAGGCCTTCGGTGGTCTTGACCTGGTGGCCAGGCCTGGGCATCCGGGCATGGGCATCCTCGTAGGCATCCTGTTCGTATTTCAGGCAGCACATCAGGCGGCCACATACTCCGGAAATCTTGGCGGGATTCATCGACAAGCTCTGTTCCTTGGCCATCTTGATCGAGACTGGGACGAAATCCGTCAGGAAGGAGCAGCAGCAAAGCACCCGGCCACAGATCCCCAGTCCACCAACCATCCGCGCTTCATCGCGGACACCGATCTGGCGCAGTTCGATCCGGGTCCGGAAGATGGCGGCGAGGTCTTTGACCAGTTCCCGGAAATCAACTCGGCCATCGGCCGTGAAGTAAAAGACAATTTTGCGGTTGTCAAAGGTGTATTCGGCACTGACCAGACGCATATCGAGGCCACGGGCGACAATTTTATCAGCGGCAACCCGGAAGGCCTCCCGTTCCTTCTGGCAATTGGCATCATAATGGTCCATGTCCTCGGTCGTTGCCTGGCGCAGAACCGGCTTGAGCGGCGCTGGCAAGCGATCCTCCGGCAGATCGAAAATCTGTTCCGCGACGATGCCAAGCTCGACTCCCTGGGACGTTTCGACGATGACCGCGTCGCCAGTCTTGAGCGGCAGACCGGCCGGGTCGAAATGATAAGCTTTTCCGGCGCCGTGGAAACGGACTCCGACTACTTTAGGCATGGATGAGCTCCTTTCTGAGCATCAACAAAAGATGGCAGGCCAGGCCTTCGAAGCTGGCATTGAGCGCGAGGCCTCTGCGGGCAGCAGTAATGCTGGCAGCGGCACGCAGCAAGCCCGGGACGGCCGCCTGGCGTTTTTTTTCATCTGGGATGGCCAGCCGGCTGAGCTGGTCGGGATTGGTCAAATGGCCTGGCTGGTCTGTCATGGCCAGAACGATCTGGTCTCGGACCAGGCTGGCCAGAATATCCAGCAGGGCATCCGCCCGGGCCCGGTTGGCATCGAGAAAACTGAAACCGGTTGTCAGGACCTGGGCCCGGCTCAGCGAACCCAGCTGGTGGTAAAAGTCGATGGTTTCCCGGCGCAAATCGGAAAACCAGGGGCTGGACAGCAGACTGATCGCCGCTCCGGGGATCCCATTGGCATATCGGGCATAGAAGGCCAGGGTCTGGGCATCCGGGAGCGGCAGGTCCTGTGCCTGCCGGTCTTGCCGCAGGATATCGACAACTTCCTCATCACTGTATCGCTTGAGGGACAGAATGGTCAGGCGCGACAGGACCGTCGGCAATAATCGCTCCAGTCCGGACGACATCAGGATGAATGTCACGAAATCGGGGGGCTCCTCGAGTGATTTCAAGAGGGTGTTTTGACCCTGCTCATTGAGAAAATCGGCATCGACCAAATAGACCTTGCGGCGGCCAAACTGCGGCCGCAGGGAAATGTCCGCCTGGATGGTCTGCCGCACACGCTCAACCTTGATCACCTTGTCTGCCGGATCCAGGAGCAAGGTCCGGAAATCCGGATGCGCCTGGTGACTGAAATGACGGCAGGCACTGCAAATGCCACAGCCGCCATCCTCTGCAGGATCTTGGCAGAGCAAGGCCTGGGCGAAGGCCTGGGCGAAGGTCGATTTGCCAATGCCAAGCGGCCCGCTCAGGATATAAGCGTGCCCCGGTTCACTCCTTAAGATTGAACCGAGGCGCAACTTCAAGGCTGGTTGTCCGACAAGGGAGGCAAAACCCATGTCACATTTTCTCGAAATGCTCGACATTGAGGACAAATACGGTCGCTCCACCCACCATGACTTCAACCGGGTACGGGATATAGGAGCCGCCCATGGATGAAGGAGTGACATTGGTGTTGATCGCGGCCTGGCGGCTGCTGGAGAATTTGCGGATGATGCCGAGCACCTCTTCCAGCTGGGCCTCTTCGACGACGATCATCAGAGTCGTATTGCCAGAGCGCAGAAAACCACCGGAGGAATTGAGCTTGGTCACACGGTAGCCGGCCCGGTTGAGCTCGGCCATCAGACGCGGGCTGTCCTCGTCATGGACGATTGAGAAAATGAGTTTCATAATGCCAGGTCCCCCTTTAAATGACTGATGATG